>NZ_CP132480.1:5318422-5543547 GCF_030770395.1 Telluria beijingensis
CAACGACGTTCCCGTGCTGGTCGACTTCTGGGCCGAATGGTGCGGCCCCTGCAAGATGATGGCGCCGGCCTATGCCCAGGCCGCGCAGCGCCTGGAACCGCAGGTGCGCCTGCTGAAGGTCGATACCGAACGTGCGCAGGACCTGTCGGCGCGCTTCGCCATCCGCAGCATTCCGACCCTCGCGCTGTTTCGCGGCGGGCGCGAGATCGCGCGCCAGTCGGGCGCCATGGATGCCGGGCGCCTGGTGGCATGGGTCCAGCAACATGTAGGCTGAGTCCTTCTTCATCGCGGCCAGCTCGACCGGACCGCGGCAAGGCCGACGCTGCTACAATGGCAACATACGGGATCGTCCCCGTCGTTTATGAGGAGCCACTATGTCGCAAGAACTGGTTTTGGAACGAGGCGTCGAGGACAACAAGCACTGGGCGCGCATCCTGTACGTCGTCCACGCGCTGACCTTCTTCTTCTCGCTCGGCATGCTGTCGATCGTCCCGGTGATCGTCAACTACGTCAAGCGCCCCGAGACGGCCGGCACGATGGTGCACAGCCATCACACCTGGATGATCCGGTCGTTCTGGTGGTATGTCGTGTGGATGGCCGTCGGCGGTGCGCTCTTCCTCACCATCATCCTCATCCCGCTCGCCTACGTCGTGTGGTTCGTCGTCTGGGTGTGGAAAGCCTATCGCCTGGTGCGCGGCTTCCTTGACCTGAACAATAACCGGGCAATGCCGGTATAAAAAAGCATGGGGCCGATCTGGCCCCATGTCTTTTACAGCTGTCCGAATGCCTGCTCCAGGTCGGCGATCAGGTCGCCCGGCTCTTCGAGACCGACATTGAAGCGCACCAGCACGCCGGGGTCTTCCCACTTCTGGCGCAGGCTCTTGATCCGGTACGGCATCACCAGGCTGTTCGGCCCGCCCCAGCTGTAGCCGATGCCGAACAGGGTCAAGGCGTCGACCATGCGATCCACTTGCGCCTCGTCGTAGCGCGCGTCGAACACGACCGAGAACAGGCCGCCGGCGCCATTGAAATCGCGCTTCCAGTGCGCGTGGCCGGGACAATCCTCGAACGCCGGATGCAGCACCTTGCTCACCTCCGGCCGCGCCTTGAACCATGCTGCGAGCGTGCGCGCGCTGGCATCGTGGCGCTCGAAGCGCAGCTTCATGGTCGGCAGGCCGCGCTGCACCAGGTAGGCGTCGTCCGGGCTCACGCCCATGCCGAGCCGCATATGGGCTTGCGCGAGGCGGTCGTTCAGCGCGCGGTCGCGCGTGATGACGGCGCCCATCAGCAGGTCAGCCCCGCCCGACTGGTACTTGGTCAGCGCATGCATGACGATGTCCACGCCGTGGTCGAAGCCGCGCAGCGCCAGCCCGGCGGCCCAGGTATTGTCCAGCGCGACAATCACTCCGCGCTCGTGCGCGGCCCGGCACAGGGCCGGCAGGTCCGGCACTTCCATCGAGACCGAACCGGGTGCCTCGGTCCACAGCAGTCTGGTATTCGGCTGGATCAGCGCGGCGATGCCGGCGCCGATCATCGGATCGTAATAGCGCGCCGAGACGCCGAAATCCTGGCTCAGCCAGCGACCCAGTTCGCGGTTCGGGTTGTAGACGTTATCCGGCAGCAGCACGTCGTCGCCGCTCTTGAGCAGGGCGAAATCGACCATCGCGATCGCGGACAGGCCCGAAGGCGTCAACAGGCAGTGATTGCCGCCTTCGATCTCGGCCAGCTTGCCTTCGAGGGTGAAGGTGGTCGGTGTGCCGTGCAGGCCGTAGGTATAGGCCTGCTTGTCGCGCCACTCGGTCGAGCGCATCGCAGCGGTGCTCGGGAACAGCACCGTCGAGGCGCGGTGGATGCCGGGCGGGAAGGCATCGAAGCCGCTCGGCGCGACGTAGTCGCTATGGATCAGGGTGGTCTGGATCGACTTCTTCTTCATCGTGACTGGCGCGCCGGGTTAGAGGTAAAACGTCAGACGGGCGTGGCCCACAGGTCGTGGGCATCGGCCTTGGTGATGACGACGTCGGCGAACTGGCCGACCGCGAGCTTGTTTTTGCCCGGCACCAGTGGTCGCTTGATGTGGACCACGCCGTCGATCTCCGGCGCATCTGCCGCCGAGCGGCCGATCGCTTCGCGCGGGCCGACTTCGTCGACCAGCACGCGCAGGGTCTTGCCGACCTTGGCCTGCAGGCGCTTGGCCGAGATTTCTTCCTGCAGCAGCATGACGCGCGCACGGCGTTCTTCGCGCACTTCTTCCGGCACCGGATTGGCCAGCTCGTTGGCAGTCGCGCCTTCGACCGGCGAATAGGCGAAGCAGCCCAGGCGGTCGATCTGCGCCTCTTTCAGGAAGTCGAGCAGGTACTCGAACTCGGCCTCGGTCTCGCCCGGGAAACCGGCGATGAAGGTCGAGCGGATCGTCAGGTCCGGATTCATGCGGCGCCAGTTGAGGATGCGCTCGAGGTTCTTCTCGCCGCTGGCCGGGCGCTTCATGCGCTTCAACACGTCCGGGTGCGCGTGCTGCATCGGGATGTCGAGGTAAGGCAGCACGTGGCCGTCGCCCATGAACGGGATCGCCTGGTCGACGTGCGGATACGGATAGACATAGTGCAGGCGCACCCAGGCGTCGTACTGGCGAGCCAGCTGGCCCAGGGCCTCGACCAGCTGCGTCATGTGGGTCTTGATCGGGCGGCCATTCCAGAAGCCGGTGCGGAACTTGACGTCGACGCCGTAGGCGCTGGTGTCTTGCGAGATCACCAGCAATTCCTTGACGCCGGCCTTGAACAGGTTCTCGGCCTCGAGCAGCACCTCGTCGATGCGGCGCGACACCAGGTCGCCGCGCATCGACGGGATGATGCAGAAGCTGCAGCGGTGGTTGCAGCCTTCCGAGATTTTCAGGTAGGCGTAGTGCTTCGGGGTCAGCTTGACGCCGTGGTCCGGCACCAGGTCGATGAAGGGGTCGTGCGGCTTGGGCAGGTGCAGGTGCACCGATTCCATCACCTCGGTGACGGCGTGCGGGCCGGTCACGGCCAGCACCTTCGGGTGCACCTTGGTGATGATGTCGTCGCCCGCGGCATCCTTCTTGGCGCCCAGGCAGCCGGTGACGATCACCTTGCCGTTCTCGGCCAGCGCTTCGCCGATCGCGTCGAGCGATTCCTGCACCGCGGCGTCGATGAAGCCGCAGGTGTTGACGATCACCAGGTCGGCGCCGTCATACGACTTGGCGGTCTGGTAGCCTTCGGCGCGCAGCTGGGTCAGGATCTGTTCCGAGTCGACCAGCGCCTTCGGGCAACCGAGCGAGACGAAGCCGACCTTCGGCGCAGCCACTCCCTGGGCCGGCGTCGGGATGACGATGGCCGGGGCCTTGGCGGCGGCAGCGATGCTGGAGTTGGCGGAAGGATTACGACGGAGTTCGGGCATGGGCGGACGACAAAGGATTTGGGCAATCCGCGATTGTACCTGAACCGGGTCCTGGAGTGGGACCCGTGGCGTTTGCACGTCGTTACCTCCACTGGAGGTAACGACTTCCCGCGAAGGCGGGAACCTAAGTCTGTTGCATACCGCTCGTGCAACGACTTTATTTCTTGTCGGTCGGCGGCGGCGTCATGCCCGGAAACGGAAACGCGCCGAACATTGCCTTGCTCTGGTTCTGCATCTGTTCCTGCATCTGCAGGAACAGGTTCTTGCTCTGGTCGATGTAGTTGTTCATCATGCCCTGCATCATCGGGCCCTGCACGTTCATGAACTGGGTCCACATCTCTGGGCTGAACGGCTTGCCTTCGAGGGCGCCAGCGGCATTGCTGGTGAATTTGTTCTGGATGTCGGTGAAGGCCTGGACGTTCTTTTCCAGGTAGGAACCCATCATGCCCTGCATCGCATGGCCGTAGTAGCGGATGATCTGGGCCAGGACCGAGCTCGAGAACATCGGCACGCCGTTGGCTTCTTCTTCGAGGATGATTTGCAACAGGATGCTGCGGGTCAGGTCTTCATTGCTCTTGGCGTCGACGACCGTGAACTCGTCCGCGTCGAGCACGAGCTGCTTGACGTCGGACAGCGTAATGTAGGAACTGGTCTGCGTGTCGTACAGGCGACGGTTCGGGTATTTCTTGATCAGGCGTTCCGTACTTTTCTTCACACTGCTCATCTCTCGTTCCATAGGTTGCGCCGCGGCTTCGTGAGCCACGTACTTAGAATTGTGCGCGCCGGCATGGCCGGTTCGTCTCCTGCCCATCCGTCACCATGTCGGTAATGGAGGGACAGAAGACACCATACCACGCAATTGATGCAGGTGCAGCAATTACCAGTTTAATCACTAGGCTAGCTTTTCTGTCAACTTATCAATCGGCGCGTGCCTTGACGTAGCGTCCGGGCGCCGCTTCTAGCACCGGGTATTGCGCATTGCCGGGCGTGGCCGGGGCCGGCACTTCCGCCCCACCATGTTCCGCCAGGAAGCCGGCCCAGGCCGGCCACCAGCTGCCCTTGTGCTCGACCGCGCCGTCGAACCAGGCCGCGTCGTTCTTCGGCCGCGCCTTGCCGCTCTTGTCGTTGACCCAGTAGCTGCGCTTGTTCTTGGCCGCTGGATTGATGACGCCGGCAATATGACCGGAGGCGCCCAGCACGAAACGGTTGGCCTTGGCGTTCTTCGGATTGAGCAGCCCCATCGAGGCGTAGGCCGCCTGCCATGGCACGATATGGTCTTCCTTCGAGCCATAGATGAATACCGGCGCGTCGATCTTGCCGAGGTCGACTGGCACGCCGCACACGGTCAGCGCCCCCGGCTTCCTGAGCTTGTTTTCGAGATAGGTATTGCGCAGGTACCAGCAGAACATCGGCCCCGGCAGGTTGGTGCTGTCGGCATTCCAGTACAGCAGGTCGAAGGCCGGCGGTTCCTTGCCCTTCAAGTAATTCTGCTGGACGTAATTCCACACCAGGTCGTTCGGCCGCAGGGACGAGAAGGTCGTCGCCAGGTCGCGCCCCGGCATCAGGCCGCCGCCGCCAAGGGTCTGCTCGCGCAGCGCCACCTGGGTCTCGTCGACGAACACGTCCAGCACGCCGGTGTCGGAAAAATCGAGCAAGGTGGTCAGCAGCGACAGGCTGGCCGCCGGCTGGCGGCCGCGCGCGGCCAGCACCGCCAGCGCGGTGGCGGCAATGGTGCCGCCGACGCAGAAACCGAACACATGGGCCTTGTCTTGCCCGGTGATTTCACCGACCACGTCGAGCGCGCGGATCGCGCCTTTCTCGACGTAATCGTCCCAGCCCAGATGCGCCTGGGTGCGGTCGGGATTGCGCCAGGACACCATGAACACCGTATTACCCTGCTCCACCACATAGCGCACCAGCGAATTCTCGGGCTGCAGGTCGAGGATGTAGAACTTGTTGATGCAGGGCGGGATCATGACCAGCGGCACGCTGCGCACGGTCGGCGTGGCCGGCGTGTACTGGATCAGCTGGAACAATTCGTTCTCGTAGACCACCTGGCCCGGCGTGTTGCCCACATTGCGGCCCACTTCGAACGCGGATTCGTCCGACTGCGAGATACGCCCCTTCTGCAGGTCGGCCAGCATATTCGCCATGCCCTTGCTCAGGCTTTCGCCCTTGGTGTCGATCATTTTCTTTTGCGCTTCAGGGTTCGTCGCAAAGAAATTGGCGGGCGACATGGCGTCAACCATTTGCTGCACCGCGAAACGAATTTTCTGGCGTTCGCGTGGACCGGCCTCGACCGCATCGGCAAGTGCCAGCAGGAATTCGGAATTCAACAGGTAAGAGGCGGCCGAGAACGCCGACATCGGATTCGCCGTCCATTCCGAGGCAGAGAAGCGCTTGTCATGCAGGGTCGGCGTCTTGCCCGAAATAAAATCTTGCCAGAGCTGGGCGCCCTTCTTGAGGTAATCGTCGCGGATCGACTCCAGCTTGCCCGGATCGATGCCGGCGCCGACATCCTTCAGGAAGCCGGCCAGCGGATTGGCGCCGGCGGCGGCAGGCGGCGGCGTCATCGGCGCCATCTTCATCCAGCCCTGCCAGGCAGTGGGATCGGTAAATTGGGACAACCAGGTTGCGGCAAAAGCTTGCGGGTCAGGCATGTTCATGTAGGCATCCGTTGTTAGAATCTCGTCTCTTCAACCAGGAAACAAAACATCATGTGGATCGTGGCCATAGCGTGGATATACGTCGTCGTGCTGATGGCGGCGACCGAACCGACCGTTGTCGGCGGCATCATGACCTTCGTTTTTTATTGCGCAGTGCCATTATCCATTCTTTTCTACCTGACTGGCGCAAAGCGGCGTCGGCAGCGTCGCCAACTGGCGGCGCAAGACCGAGACAAACCCGGAAACAAGGATGCGGCGGACGATGCCGCCGGGCCGTCAGCGAGCGATGGCGACGGCGACTGAGCAGTATCGGCCAGTCCGTCCCTTCGTCACTTGATCCAGATCAAGCTGGCCTGCCGGCCGGTGATGCCGTCGCGGCGATAGGAATAAAAGCGTTCCGGCGCGCTGGCCGTGCACAGGCCGCCGCCATGGACGCGTTCGACGCCATCCTGCGCCAGCATCAGGCGCGCCAGCGTGAACATATCGGCCAGGTATTTACCGGGACGGCCGGGGTAATCGCTGAAACAGGCGCGCGTGGTCGGGCCCGGAATGGCGGCCGCGAAGGCATCCACCACGTCCTGCCCTACCTCGAAGGCCTCCGGACCGATGGCCGGCCCCATCCAGGCCGTGATCTCGCCGGCGCCGGCTTCACGCATCGCCTTCACGGTGGCGCCCAGCACGCCGCCCGCCAGCCCGCGCCAGCCGGCGTGGGCCGCGCCCACCACCTTGCCGTCGAGGTCGGCGAACAGCACCGGCAGGCAATCGGCGGTCAGGATCGCGCACACCAGGCCCGGCGCGGTCGCGACGCTGGCGTCGCCGGTGCGCACCGGCTGGTCCGGCCCCACCGTGGCCGCGTCGACCACGGCAGCGCCATGCACCTGGGCGATCCAGGCCGGACGGCCCGGCACCCAGGCTTGCAGGGCTTCGCGGTTGGCGCGCACGGCATCGGGGTCATCGTTCACGTGCAGGCCCAGGTTCAGCCCGCCGCCGCCCCTGCCGTCGTCATACGGCCCGCCGCTGACGCCGCCGTCGCGGGCGGTGGCCAGCGCGCCGACCGACGCCGGCAAGTCCGGCCACGCGGGCCAGACCAGGTCGGCGGCGGCGAGTCCTGCCGGCGTCATACGCGGTAGGTGACGACGCCGTCGTCGTCATCCTCGTCGTCGATCTCGCTGCCGAAGTCGCCGTCCTGCGGCTCTTCGATGCCCGCCTGCGCGATCAGCGCGGCGAAATCGTCGGCCAGCGGCACGGTCCATTCGCATTGCTCGCCCGTGCCCGGATGCACCAGGCCGAGGCGGCGCGCCTGCAGCGCCTGGCGGTGGAACACCGGCGTCAGGTGGCGCTTGCCATACACCGCATCGCCCACCAACGCGAAGCCGAGCGACTGCATGTGGACGCGGATCTGGTGCGTGCGGCCGGTCTCGAGGCGGCAGCGCACCAGCGAGACCGGACGGCGATCGAGTTCGCCGGTGACAACGCGCTCGTAATGGGTGATCGCCGGCTTGGCGAACGGGCTGTTCGACACCGCCATCTTGACGCGGTCTTTCGCGTCGCGCCCCATCGGGCTGTCGATGGTGCCGGAAGCGCGCGGCGTGCCCCATACCAGCGCGAAGTATTCGCGCTTGACGGTGCGCGCCTGCAACTGGCGCACCAGGTCGGTCTGGGCGGCCAGGGTCTTGCCCACCACCATCAGGCCGCTGGTATCCTTGTCCAGGCGGTGCACGATGCCGGCGCGCGGCACGCCCACCAATTGCGGGCAGTGTTGCAGCAGGCCGTTGAGCAGGGTGCCGCTCCAGTTGCCCGAGCCGGGGTGCACGACCAGGCCGGCCGGCTTGTTGATGACGATGATGTCCTCGTCCTCGTGGACGATGTTCAGTTCCATCTGCTCGGGGGCAAATGCGGTGTCTTCGGGCGCCGCCTGCGGCTCGACGACGATGCTTTCGTCGCCATAGGCGGTGTCCTTGCCGCGCGCGGGCTTGCCGTCAACCGTGATGTGGCCGCTGTCGAACCATTGCTGCAGGCGGCTGCGCGAGAACTGGGGCACCAGGCCGGCCACCACTTTGTCGAGTCGCTGGCCGCAATGCTCCTCGCGCAGCGCCAGCGTGATCGGCGACAGGTCGATGCCGGGCGCGGGGGCGAACCCGGCTTCCAGTTCGTCGTCAAACTCAGGGTCAATAGGTAAATCCGCCGAATCCGGCGCAGAAGGTAATATCACGGGAGTCCCATCGGCTATAATCAGCCGTTCGTTGAATCTAGGTAAAACTTTTCTGCAAAAAGCTATGCAAAAAAAATTGTCTGTGTTGGTCGCTACTTGCGCCCTCGTCGGCCTCTCGGCATGCAGTGTTCTGCCGAAGCCCACCGACGAATCCAAAAACTGGTCGGCGGAGAAATTATACGCTGAGGCGCGCGAGGAGATGGCCGGCGGGCACTATGAAGCGGCAATTCCCCTGTTCCAGCGGCTCGAAACCAACTTCCCATTTGGCGTCTACGCAACGCAGGCCCAGATGGAGATCGCCTACGCCCACTACAAGGCGCAGGACCAGGCCGAGGCGCTGGCCGCCGTTGAACGCTTCATCAAGCTGCACCCGAACCACGCCCAGGTCGACTATATGTACTACCTGCGCGGCCTGATCAACTTCAACGACCAGCTCGGCTTCTTCAGCTTCATCTATGAGCAGGACCCGACCGAGCGCGACCCGCGCGCCACGCGCGAAGCCTTTGCCGCCTTCAAGGCACTGGTCGACAAGTTCCCGAACAGTAAATATGCGCAAGATTCGATCGAGCGCATGAGCTACCTGATCAATGCAATGGCGCAGTACGAAGTGCACGTGGCGAACTATTACTATCGCCGCGGCTCCTATCTGGCCGCGCTCAATCGCGCCCAGGATGCGGTCACCAACTACACCGATGCGCCGGCGCGCGAAGAAGCGCTGTTCATCATGATGCGCAGCTACGACAAGCTCGGCATGCCGCTGCTGCGCGACGATACCCAGCGCGTATTCCTGCTGAACTACCCGGACAGCTATTTCCTGAATCCGGGTGCGCGGGGCGATGCGGCGTGGTGGAAGTTCTGGGCCAGCAACGATAACAAGCGCCCGAGTCCGAACCTGCGCGCCGAAGCGCCATGGTGGAAGTTCTGGGCCAAGAGCGGCCCGCGGCCATCGCCGAAGGACGCGGTGGAGTAAGGACAACCGGCGCCTGAGGCGCCGGTTACGCTTTACGGGTCAGGCTTCCACGCGGCGGCGGAACACCCAGCTGTTGCCGCTCGACGCGCTGGCGTCATGGGCATAACCGTCGACGTCGAATTCCTTCAACTGCTCGGGGTCGGTAATGCCCTTGTCGGTCGCATAGCGCGCCATCATGCCGCGGGCGCGCTTGGCGAAGAACGAGATGATCTTGTACTGGCCGTTCTTCCAGTCCTGGAATACTGGCTCGATCACCGGGGCATCCAGCAGCTTTGGCTTGACCGACCTGAAATATTCGGTCGAGGCCAGGTTGACCAACGCGGTCGATTTGGTCTCGGCCAGCTGGCGGTTCAGCGCCTCGGTAATGGTCGCGCCCCAGAACGCATACAAGTCCTTGCCGCCCGGGTTCGCCAGCTTGGTGCCCATTTCCAGGCGATACGGATGCATCTGGTCCAGTGGACGCAGCAGGCCGTACAGGCCGGACAGGATGCGCACGTGGCGCTGGGCATAGTTGATCCCTTTGGCATCCAGGCCAGGCGCATCGAAACCGGTGTAGACGTCGCCGTTGAACGACATGATGGCAGGGCGCGCCTCGGAGTGATCGCGCTCCCAGTGAGCGTAACGGCCGACGTTGAGCACCGACAGTGCATCCGACAGGTGCATCAGCTCGCCGATCTGGGCCGGCGAATAGTCGCGCAGCACCGCGATCAGACTACTTGCCTGTGCGATGAACTCGGGAGTGGTATGTTGCTTCGTAGTCAGGGGCGATTCGAGATCGAGGGACTTGGCGGGAGACAGGACAATCAGCATGAACGACCAAAAATTTTCCAAGAATAAACAAGCACCATGATAACCGTTCCAGCAAAACCCATCGTCATCGACACCAATGTCCTGCTCGACCTGTTCGTGTTCCACGACCCGCGCTGGGCCGAGCTGCTTGCCGCCATCGAAGCGAAACAGGTCGATGCGATCACGCGCGCCGAGTGCCGCGACGAATACCTGGCCGTGCTGCGCTACCCGCACCTGCCGCTCGACGAGGCGGGCCGCGAACAGGCGGCGGCGCGCTTCGACGCCCTGCTGCGCCTGGTGGCGCCGGACGCGAAACCCATCCGCCTGCCGGTCTGCACCGATCGCGACGACCAGAAATTCCTGGAGCTGGCGCGCGACGCCGGCGCCTCGATCCTGATCAGCAAGGACAAGGCCTTGCTCAAGCTGGGCCGCAAGACGGCGCAGGCCGGCCTGTTCCGCATCATGCTGCCCGAAGCCTGGCTCAAGGCCAGGGCCGAAGGCACGCTAGAATAGGCTTTTTGCCTGAAGAGCATCCATGAGCACTCCTTCCCTGGTTTCCCGCCTGCCCCAAGTGGGCACCACCGTGTTCACCCAGATGTCGCAACTGGCGCTCGAGCATGGCGCCGTCAACCTCGGCCAGGGCTTCCCCGACTTCGCCTGCGACCCGAAGCTGGTCGACCTGGTGAGCGAGGCGATGCGCGCCGGGCATAACCAGTACGCGCCCATGACCGGCCTGCCGGCGCTGCGCGAAGCGATCGCCGCCAGGATCGAGGCGACATACGGCCACCGCTACGATCCCGCCACCGAGATCACCGTCACGGTCGGCGCCAGCCAGGCGATCCAGTCGGCGATCCTGGCCGTGGTGCATCCGGGCGACGAAGTGATCGTCATCGAGCCGGCCTACGACTGCTATGCGCCGGCGATCGCGCTCGGCGGCGGCGTGGTGGTGCCGGTGGCGATGCGGGTCGATGCCGCCGGCTACAGCGTGCCGTGGGATGCCGTGCGCGCGGCCGTCACGCCGCGCACCCGCATGATCGTGGTGAACACCCCGCACAACCCGACCGGCACCATCCTGCGCCAGGCCGACCTCGATGCGCTGGCGGCGATCGTCGACGGCAGCCAGATCCTGGTCCTGGCCGACGAGGTATACGAGCACATGGTGTACGACGGCGAGCCGCATGCGTCGCTGTCGCGCCACCCGGTGCTGGCCGAACGCGCCTTCGTGGTGTCGAGCTTCGGCAAGGCCTTCCACGTCACCGGCTGGAAGGTCGGCCACGTGGCGGCGCCGGCGTCCATGATGGTCGAATTCCGCAAGGTCCACCAGTACAACGTGTTCAGCGTCGCCACGCCGCTGCAGCACGCCATCGCGGCCTATCTGGCCGACCCGGCGCCGTGGCGCGACCTGCCCGCCTTCTACCAGGCCAAGCGCGACCTGTTCCGCGCCGGGCTGGCCGGTTCGCGCTTCACGCTCTTGCCGTCGGACGGCACGTACTTCCAGTGCGTGCGCTACGACGCGGTCTCGGATCTGCCAGAGGTGGACTTCGCCAAATGGCTCACCACCGAGATCAAGGTGGCGGCGATTCCGGTGTCGGTGTTCTACAGCCGGCCGACCGAATCGAAGGTGGTGCGCTTCTGCTTCGCCAAGAAGGACGAGACGCTGCAACTGGCGCTGGAGCGTCTCGCGCGCCTGTAGATCCGCGAATCAATGCTGGTAGCGCCCCTGTTTGGTGGCCATCGTCACGATGGCCGCGCCGGCGGCGACGATCAGCGCGTCCTCGATCAAGCCGCTGCGGGTCTGGCCGATGCGCGCCATCGCCTGCTTGCGGCCGGCCAGCGTCAGGTAGGCCAGCGGCACGGCGGTGGCGACGGCGGCCGCTGCGCCGGCCTTTTCGCGTCCATGGGGCGCCAGCGCCGCGCCGGCGATCCCCGCGCTCATCACCCGCGCCAGCAAGCCCAGGAACACGGTGCGGTCCGGCGCGCTTTTCATCTTGTCGCCGAACAGCTCGCCGACGCCCATCGCCAGCGCGCCATATTTAAAAGTGGGACGGTCCAGCAGGAACAGTTCGCCCGAGGTGCCGCGTCCGGCGAGGCGCGCGGTGGCGATGGTGGCCATGGGCGTCATCGAGCGCGCACTGGCGACGGCGCCGATCAGGATGGAAGACAGCAGATTACGGATGGACATATTGTTGGGCTCCTGGTGGGTTGGCGGCCCGCTTCCATGAGCGAGCCGGACCGGTTCAGGCTACCAAAGCGCGCGATATATTGACGCACGACTCGACAATGGCATCAGTCGGTGAGTGAGTCCACTGCCAGCGACGCCGTGTCGCTGCGCTCCAGGCGCTTGACCAGCAGCTGGTCGATCCGGTAGTGGTCGACGTCGACCACCTCGAAGCGCATGCCCTCGTACTCGACGCTATCGGTCGGCTTGGGCACCTTGCGCAGCATGTACATCATGAAGCCGGCCGCCGTCTCGTAGCGTTCTTCCTCGGGCAGCGACTGCAGGTCGAGCACCCGCTTCATGTCGGCCACCGGCGTGCTGCCCTCGATCAGCCACGAGCCGTCGTCGCGCTGCATGGTCTGCTGGTCGGCCTCCTGCGGGCTGCCCCAGCGGCCCATGACGGTCACCATGATGTCGCTCAGCGTGATGACGCCGACCACAAAGGCATACTCGTTGATCACGATGGCGAAGGTTTCCTTGCTCGACCTGAAGCGGTCGAGCATCTCGGACAGCGTCAGCGTATCGGGGATGATCAGCACCGTGCGGATCGTCGATTCGCTCAGCTGGAATTTCGACTGTTTGCCCAGCAGGCGCACCAGGATGTCGCGGGTATCGACGTAGCCGACCACGCGGTCGATCACGCCGTCGCAGACCGGGAACTTCGACAGCGAGTGATTGGCGATCTTCTGGCGGATGCTTTCCTCGGGTTCGCCCAGGTCGAAGAACACGACGTTCTCGCGGGTGGTCATGGTCGAGGTGACCGTGCGCGACTCCAGTTCGAACACGTTCTCGATGAAGTGCTGCTCCTGCTTCTGCAGCACGCCGGCCTGGGCGCCGGCCTCCACCACCGCCGAGATCTCGTCGAAGGTGATGCGGTCTTCGCGCGTCATGTCGACCCCGAACAGGCGGAACAGCATATTGGCGATCTTGTTCAGCGCCCACGAGAATGGCCTGAACAGGCGGATGACGAACAGCACCGGGCGGATCACGGCCATCGCCGTGGCCTCGGGCGCGATCATCGCCAGGCGCTTGGGCATCAGGTCCGAGAACAGCACGAACAGGGTCGTGACGAACACGAAGGACAGGGCGAAGGCCACGTTTTCGCGGCCCGGGCCGCTGTAGAACAGCGACAGCCAGTCCAGGAAGAACGGCCGCAAGGCGCCCTCGCCCAGGATGCCGCCGAGGATGGCGATGGCGTTCAGGCCGAGCTGCGAGGCGGCGAAGAAGTCGGCCGACTGGGCCTGCAGCGCCATCACCTTGCGGGCGCGCTCGTCGCCCGCCTCGGCCAGCAGTTTGAGCTTGATCTTGCGTGCGCCCGCGAGCGCGATCTCGGTGAGAGACAGGAAGCCGGCCGCCAGCACCAGGAGCGCCAGCACGGCCAGATGTTCGAACAGGTTCATGGGACACCCGGGATTATTCTTGGGTCATTCGACCGGGAACGTTGACCGGCACACTGTCGCGCACCGGGAAACCTTGTCACTCTAGCATATCCGGCGCCGGCTTTGCGGCCGCCGGCACGTCAGCCGCCGGCGCGCTTCGGGTCGTGACCGAGCTTGCGCAGGGTCTCCATCACCAGTTCGCAATGGTCGCCCTGGATTTCGATCACGCCATTCTTGACCGTGCCGCCCGAACCGCAGGCAGTGCGCAACTGCTTGCCCAGCAGCGCCAGCGCGACCGGGTCGAGCGCGACGCCCTTGACCAGGGTGACGGTCTTGCCGCCGCGGCCCTTCGACTGGCGCGACACCTTGACATTGCCGTCGCCCTTTGGAACCGCCTGCGCCGCACAGCCGCAGGCCGCCACCGGCTGGCGGCAATCGGGACACATGCGGCCACCATCGGTCGAATAGACCAGGCCGCCGCTCGTACTACGTTTCATCGTTACTGCCCTTCGATTCCTTGATCTTCACGCCGCGACGGGCCAGGCTTTCCTGCAGCAGGAACTCGATTTCCGCGTTCACGCTGCGCAGGTCGCGCGCGGCCAGGCGCTGCAGTTCTTCCCACAGCGCCGGGTCTATCCTCAGCGGAAACGCTTTTTTACCGGGGCTTGCCATGCTCGCCAGACTAGTTGTACAGGGTGCCCGTGTTCACGATCGGCTGGGTTTCCTTGTCCGAGCAGAGCACCACGAGCAGGTTGCTGACCATCGCCGCCTTGCGTTCATCGTCCAGTTCGACGATGCCGCGCTCGGACAGGCCCTTCAGCGCCGTTTCCACCATGCTCACCGCGCCATGCACGATCTTGGAACGGGCGCTGATGATCGCTTCCGCCTGCTGGCGCCGCAGCATGACTTGCGCAATCTCGGCGGCGTAGGCCAGGTGCGTCAGTTTAGCATCCAGCACTTCCACGCCCGCCGCCTCGAAGCGCGCCTGCAATTCGCGCCTGAGCGCGTCGGCCACCACGTCCATGCCGGCGCGCAGCGTGGTCTCGCCGTCGGGCAGGTCTTCGCCCTCGTCGTAGGCATATTGCGAGGCCAGGTGGCGCAGCGCGGCCTCGGCCTGGATCGCCACGTAGCGCTCGAAATCGTCGACCTCGAACACGGCCTGGGCGGTGTCGCGCACGCGCCAGACGACCGCCGCGCTGATCTCGACCGGGTTGCCGCGCTTGTCGTTGACCTTGAGCGTCGGCGCGTTGAAATTGCGGGCGCGCAGCGACAGCCGGCGCTTGACGTAGAACGGCAGCGCCCAGCGCAGGCCTTCGCTGCGGTCGGTGCCGATGTACTTGCCGAACAGGGTCAGGATCGCGCTCTCGTTCGGCTGCAGCATGTAGAGCCCAGCCAGGCACAACGTGCCGAGCAGCGCCAGGAGCACGCCGCCGACCAGGAAGGCCAGGCCGTTCGGTCCGTCCGCCATCTTCTTGAACAGGTAGAGGGCGCCCAGCAGCAGGATGAAACCGCCACCGGCCGCCAGGTAGCCGTTCGCCGACGAAAACGCCGACTCGCGGCGCGTATGTGCTGCATGCATGGTGGACTCCCCTCAGGTAAGTTACATCAAAGTGATATCACTTTAGGATCACCAAAGGTTCTTGTCAAGCAATTAGATGATGATTATTGCAAGCGCACGGCGACGTCGAACAGCCAGGTGCGGCGGATCTCGACCACGTCGTACTGGCGCGCCAGCGCGGGAGGGAAAGGACCGAACGGCGCCTGGCTCGCGATGATGCGGCGGATGCCGTCGTCGATCGCCGGGACGCCACTCGATTTCTCGAAGGTGACCTTTTCCACCGAGCCGTCGGCGCGCACCGCGATGGTCACGACCGGCTCGCCATGCGGCTGCTTTAGCGCCTCGCGCACCATGTCCAGGGTCTGGTTCAACTCGATCTTGCGGCCCATCGCCTGCGCATACTGGACCAGGTCTTGGTTGGAATCGGCGCGCCCGAACAGCCAGCCGCGCCGCAGGCCACTGACCGTGGGCTGGGGCGGGCCAGGTGGCGTACCGACGCCTTCACGCGCGAGCTGCTGGCCGATCGCGCGCAGCCGCTCCTCGCGCGACGTCGGCGGCGCGGCCGGGACTGGAGCAGCCGGCGCCGCCTGCAGCGCCAGTCTTTCCCGCTCCTGCCGGGCCTGTTCCTGCCTGGCCTGTTCCTGCCTGGCCTGTTCCTGCCTGGCTTGCTCTTGCCTGGCCTGTTCCTGTCTTGCCTGCTCCTGCCTGGCCTGTTCCAGTTCCTGCCTGGCCTGCTCCTGTCGCGCAAGCTCCTGCCGCGCCGCTTCCTGGCGCTCCGCTTCCAGCCGGGATGCTTCCTCCTGCCGCGCCAGCGCGTCGCGCCTGGCCTGCTCTTCCCGTTCCGCTGCGAGTTGCGCCTGGCGCGCCTGTTCGCGCCGTTCGGCGGCGATACGATCCGCCTCCACGCGCAGGTTTTCTTCGCGCGCGGCCTGTTCGCGCGCCAGTGCGATCAATTCGCGCTCTTGCAAGCGGGCTGCATCGTCCGGTTCCTGCTTCGGTGCGGGAGGAGTCTCGGCCACGACGTCTTCCTTCGGCGCCTCGACCACGGCAGTCTTCATTGGTGCAGTGGCAGGCGGCAAGGGTTGCGGTGCTGGCGGCGGCGCCGGCTTCGGCAGCGGCCTGGCATGCGGTTCGGGCGCCGCAACGGCCGGCGCCGGCGGCTGCGCCAGCACCACCTGCAGATCGGCGGCAGCCAGCCGGCGTTCTTCCCACGGGAAGCGCAGGCCGGAAAGACCGAACACCTCGCCCTCGATCGGGACGCTCAGGAGCAGGACGTGCAGCAGCACCGACAGCACCAGTGCGATGCGCAAGCGCCAGGGCGCGGCTGGTGGTGTGTACTGCGTCGATGTGGCCACGTGGTTTTGCAAAAGATGCCAGGGAAATAACGAACCCGGCGATGCTATCACAACGGCCGTGCTCAGCGTCCGAGTTGCCTCAGCCTGCGCTCGACGAAGGCCGCCAGCTCGGGCGACAAGGTCGCGCTGGCCTGCGCCTGCCGGAACGCCGCCACCGCTTCGGCATCGCGCTTCTCGGCCTGCAGCGAGATGCCGAGGCCCATCCACCACACGCCATTGCCCGGATTGGCGCGCAGCGCCTCCTGGTAATGCCCGGCCGCCTCGCGATGACGCGCTTCGCGCTGCAGCACACCGGCCAGGAAGGCATGGTAGTCGCCATTGCCGGCCGCATGGGGCAAGGTGCGCGTCAAGGTCTCGAGCGCGGGACCGCCCTGCTCCAGCTGCAGGCGCGCCAGCAGCATCGCCAGCGACGGCTGGCGCGCATCGAGCGCCAGCGCCACCTGCAGCTGGCGCATCGCGTCATCCGTCCGCCCGGCCTCGATCAGCAGTCCCACCAGGGTCTGGCGCGAAGGTTCATGACGCGGGTCGAGCTTGAGCGCGGCCTGCAGGGTCGCGATGGCTTCGGTGACGCGGCCATCCTCGAGCACCAGCAGTGCGCGCCGGTAGGCGTTCTCGGTGCGCTGCGTCGCGGTCTCGGTGCGGCCGTCCGCGACCGCGGGCGCCGCCTGCTTGCGCGGCGCGGGCGCGACCCTGGCGGGTTCGCGCACCGCTTCCGTGCGTGGCGCCGGAGGGGCCGGTTCGGGTGCAGGCTGTGGCGCGGCGGGTGGCGGCGGCGGCGCGGGCGGCGCGACCTCGGCCACCGGAACCACTGTCGGCGACACGGGCGCCGGCGCCGGCGCCGGTACCGGTGCAGGTGCGGGTGCCGGCGCGGATGCGACCACCGGCGCCGGCGGCTCGCCTTTCATGCGCCAGCCGACCAGGCCGGCCACAGCGACCACCGCCAGGGCCCCGCCGGCCAAGGCGCCGCGCAGCCATGGGCGCGGATCGCGCGCCGGCGGCAGGCGCACGTCGGCGGGCAGCGGCGCGGCGCCTGGCTGGCCGGCGCGGGCGTCGAGGTCCTGCAGCATCTTGTTAATGAGGCTCATAGCGCGAACGCCCACGCCAGGCCGGCCGCCGCGGCGGCGACCACGGCGCCACCAGCGAGCCAGATGCGGATGGTGCGCGTGACACCGACCGTATCGCGCGCGGCGATCGCGACATGGCTGCCCACCACCTGCTGCTTGCCCTGGCCGTAGCTGAGCATCAGCGCCTTGTGCGCCATGATGTTGACCAGCCGCGGCACGCCCCCGCTGGCCTTGTACAGGCTGCGGATGGCGGCGCCGGTGAACAGGCGCGCGCCGGTGAAGCCGGCCACGCGCAGCCGGTGCGCGACATAGAAATCGAGGTCGTCGCGGCTCAGCGGACCGAGATGGTAGTGAAACGTGATGCGCTGGGCGAGCTGGCGGATCGAATCGAGTTCGAGCTTGCGGTTCAATTCCGGCTGGCCGAACAGCACGATTTGAAGCAGCTTGCGCTTCTCGGTCTCGAGATTGGTCAGCAGGCGCAGCGCTTCCAGGCTCTCGACCGGGATCGCCTGCGCCTCGTCCAGGCACAACACCACCCGCTGCCCCGCGCGCGCCAGGTGCAGCAGGCGCAGGTTGATCGCCTTGAGCAACTGGTGCTGGTCGACGTCGCGCTCGAGCGCGATCTCGAGTTCGTCGGCCAGCGCCAGCATCAGGGTGCGCGGCTCCAGGTAGGGATTCGGGATATAGGCGGTGACGAAGCCCTCGCCCAGGGTGGCCATGAACTTGCGGCACAATAGCGTCTTGCCGGTGCCGACCTCGCCGGTGATCTTGATGAAGCCTTCGCCGGCGCGCGCCGCCACCAGCAGGGTGTTCAGCGCTTCCTGCGAACGCGGGCTGCCGAAGAAGAAGCTGGTGTCGGGCGTGATCCCGAACGGCAGCTCGCGCAGGCCGAAGTGCGCCGCGTACATCAGTCACGCCCCCGGATACGCGGGTCGAGCTGTTCGATACGGCGGCCGGCGTCGAGCATGTCCTGGCTCCAGTCGCTCGCCCCTTCGACGATGGTGGGCTTGATCAGCACCACCAGCTCGCGCTTCTGGCTCACGCGGTTCTTGTTGCGGAACAGCTGGCCCAGCAGCGGGATCTTGTCGGCGCCGGGCAACTGGTCGGTGTCGCCGCTCGAGGCTTGCCGCATCAGGCCGCCGATCGCGACCACCTGGCCGTCGCGGCCGCGCACGATGCTGTCCAGCTCCGAGGTGCTCGACGCCGCCAGCGGCAGGCGCAGGGTACCGCCCGACCCGAGGTCGACGTCCTTGTTGACGGTCGATACCTGGCTCACCGATGGGTGCACGTGCAGCAGGATGTTACCCTTGTCGTCGATCTGCGGCGTCACGTCCAGCACTACGCCCGAGAAAAAGGGCTGCACCGTCACGGTCGGGCTGACGATGGTGCTGTTGTTGGTGGTGTTGATGTTGTTGGTGATGCCGGTGACGAAGAATTCGTCGGTGCCGATCTTGAGCACGGCCTTCTGGTTGTTGACCGCCGCGATGCGGGGGCTCGACAGCACGTGCACGCTGCCCTGCGATTCCAGGAAGGTGATCAGGGCCGCGAAATTATTGGTCTGGAAGGCGAAGCCGAACAGCGAACCGGCCGCGCTGGCCGCGTTCGACAGCGAGAAGCCGGTGCTGGCCGCCAGGCCCTGGCCGTTGTTGATCACGGCCGGCTGGCCGCCGCCGTACGGCAGCGGCGCCAGGTTGGCGCCGGGCGAGATCATGCCGCCCGAGACGCGGTTGGCGGTGCCGCCGCGGAACGAGGCGAACGAGGCCCAGTTGATGCCGCTCTGGTAGCTGTCGCTCAGCTCCACCTCGAGGATCTTCGCTTCCAGGATCACCTGGCGGTCGACCGACAGCTGGGTCGCCTTCAGGTAGGCGTCGACGTTGCGCAGTTCGTCGGGCATCGCGCGGATCACCAGCACGCCGGACTGCGGGCTGACCACCACGCTGCGGCCGCCGTCGAGCGTGCCGACGATGGCGACGATCGACTCCTTCAGGTCTTTCCAGAAGTCGTTGTCGGACAGGGTCTGGACGTCGGTGCTGTTGAGCTGGCGCTGGCCGTTCTGGCCAGTGCCGTCCTGGCCGTTCTGCCCATTCTGGCCGCCCTGGTTGCCGAAACCCTGGCCCCCGCCGTTGTTGCCGTTATTGTTGTTATTGTTGTTGCCGGCGTCCGCGACCGAGGTCGAGGACACGCGCGTGTTCGACATGCCGCGCCGGTGCGCGGTCAGGTAGTTTACCTGGAACATGCGGGTCTGCATGGTCAGCGGGCGGATGCTGATGCGCGCGCCGTCGATCCTGTAGTCGTAGCCGTACATGTCGCGCACCGCTTCGAGCGTCTCGACCAGGGTCACGTCCTTCAGGTTGGCGCTGATGGTGCCGCTCACGTCCGGGTGCACCAGCATATTGTAGCGGGTGCCGGCCACGATCGAGCGGAAGAACTGCTGCGCCGGCACGTTGTTGAAGGCGACGTTGAAGCGCTCCTCGAGCGCCGGCCGCGCCTTCGGCAACTGGCTGGCCAGGCTTGCCGCCGGCGGTAGCAGCGCATTGGCCACCGCGTCGTCGACCGCCGGCCGCGGGGCCGGCTGGGCATTGGCCTTCGCCATCTCCTGGCTGATGGCGTCATAGGTCGCGTTCGGCGGCGCGCTCTGGCAAGCGGCCAGCAGCAGCGCCAGCGCGCACGGGATGAATACATGCTTGTTCATGGCGGCCTTCCGGGTCATTTGGCGGCCCGGGTCATGCCCGGCAGCGGCGCGTCCAGGCGCAGCACCTGGCGTTCGCCGCCGCGTACCAGCACCACCTCGTCGGCCCCGACGCGCGCCACGCGCGCCCCCTTGAAAGTCTCACCCAGGCGCACCGTCTCGCCATCGATGACGGCGACGTGGCGGCCGCCCGCATGGCGCGCGATCAGCACCGATTGCAGGCGCGGGCCGTCGTCCACCGCGCCGGTGTCGAACGCGCCGCGCTCCATGCCGGCCGGCGGGCGGGTCGGGTCGGGCAGTGCCTGCGCGGATGCGGGCAAATGGGCCAGCGCCAGGCAGGCCAGCAGGGTGACACTCAGGTTCTTCACAGCTTCATCCATTGTCGGTCCAGGCTCAGGGTATGCAGGGTGAGCGTCAGGCGCGCGGCGGGATACTCCTCCACGTCGAGCTGGGCGCGGCCCCAGAACATCCGGGTCGGCATCGCATCGAGTGCGCTCATGTAGTCGACCATGTCGAGATAGTTGCCGCGCACCGTGACTTCGATGCCGTGGCGGTACAGCAAAGGCGCGGCGGCGGTGGCGGCCGGCGCGGCGGACGCCGCCGCCTCCGGTCCCGCCAGCGGTTCCACCGGCAGGGTGCGCATCGACACCAGCTTGAGGCGTCCATTGGCGCGCAGGATGCCGTCGACCAGGGGCCCCATGCGCTCGGGCGGCACCAGGCCGTGCTGGATCGCCAGCAGCTGGTCGCCAAGCTGGCCCATCTCCTGGCGCAGTCCGTTCAGGCGGTTGCGCGCCTCGGCGTCGGGGTCGACATGGAACGCCTGCACGCGGCTGGCGATGGCCTCGTCGATGGCCGCCATCTCGGTGCGCTGCTGGGCGATCTGGCTGCGCAGCGCCTCCTGCTCCGCTTCCAGCGGCGCCAGCAGCAGCGCGTGGCCGGCGAAGGCCAGCAGCGCGCAGGCGGCCAGGCACACCATGGCGCGCTCGCGCAGCGACAGCGCGTCGATACGCGCGCGTAGTTGCAGGATGCGCTCTTTCATCGGCCCGGCTCCGCGGCCACCGATTGCAGGCTGAATTCGATATATGGCGCCGGGCGCGTGGCCAGCTTGCCCTCGGCGTCCTGCACCTGCAAGGGCGCGGCCTCGCCGATCTGCAGGCTGGCGAAGGTCTTACCCTGCATCAGCGGTTCGTGGGTCAGGCGGTTCAGGTAGCCCGGCACCATGGCCGGGTCGAGCGTACGGCCCTTGATGCCGATCTGCGCGCCGCCGGCGCCGACCGTGACGCCGGTCAGCCACAGGCCTTGCATGCCCTGGCGCGCCAGCGCCTTGAAATAGCCGGCGAAGCCGCTGGTGTCGCCCAGTTCGCCGCGCGACAGCGCGCCCGAGATGTGGCGCATGGCGGCCAGCTGGGCGTTGGCCTCGGCCAGCTGGGCAGCCAGCGCCGCGTCCTTCTGGCGCGGCACGAACTCGCGGTTGGCGCTCGCCAGGCGTGCCTGGCGCTGTTCGAGCTGGGCGGCGCCGCTGCCGGCCTGTTGCCGCAGTTCGGCGGTTTCCATGCGGCCCAGCACGGCCAGGATGGCGAGGCCGGCGACCACTGCCCCCAGGGCCAGCGCGATGGTGGCGCTCGAGAGGATCTGTTTCTGCGGCTGGAAGGCCGGATTGAACAGGTTGATCTGCTGCTTCATGCGCCCTCGCCTTCGCGCAGCGCGGCGCCGATCGCCAAAAAGAAACGCTGTTGCTGCGCCAGGTCCGCCAGCTCCGGCGTGCGCGACAGGTCGAACAGCGTGGCCAGGTCGAGCGTCTCGACCGGCGTGTACAGGTTGCTCGACAGGTACTCGTCCAGGCCGCTCACGGGCGATGGGCCCAGCACCAGCTTGGCGATGCTGATGAAGGAATACTGGCGCTCGAAATGGTCCAGCGAGCGCTGCAGCTCGAGGGTGATCTTGTCGAAGCTCTGGTGCTTGCGCTCGTGGTCCGGCTCGAGCAGCTGGGCCAGCGTGACGTCGAAGCGGCGCGACAGGTACAGCTCGCCGCGGTAGGACACCGTCAGCAGGCCGCCGTCGTCGCCGAACGACAACATGGCGACGCCGCGGCCCTCGGGTTCCAGCATGGCCGAGATATTGCGCTGGGCCATCTCCGGGATGTCGATCGCGTGCAGGTCGACCTTGGCGTCGAGGAACAGCTTCTGGCGCGGCTGGATCACGCCATTCTTTGCGGCGACCACGAACAGCGATTGCTGGGCGCGCGAGTTGGCGTCGAGCGGGATGTCGAGCACGTCGATGGTGGCTTCGAGCACCGGGAAATCGAGGATGTCCTTCAGGCGCCAGCGCACCGCCGTCTTCATTTCCTCACGCGGGACATTCGGGGCCTCGACGTTGAGGATCTGGTATTCGCCGCCGGCCAGCAAGGCGGTACAGTGGCGCAGCGGCGCCTTGCATTCGCGCGCGGCCTTCTCGAGCGCCTCGACCCCGATCGATCCAGGCAGGAGTTGCGCCAGGCGCAACTGCGGCCGGGCGCCATCCTGGCGCTTGACGCTTGCCAGCGTCATGCCGTCACGGGCAAGCGCCACGGTCAGCCAGCCATCCCTTTTTTTTGCTTTCTTAAACAAACGCATGCAAGCCGTTTTGGTGATCGAACATTGTCGGGTCCTAAGGACTTGATTATAGACAAGACCCACAGGCAGGAATCACAAAAAGTCGCCGATTCGGTAAAAGTTGTTCATGGAGTGTGGCCTGGCGACACAGCGCCCAGCCCGTTCATAAACAAAGGGCGCTGCAAGCGCAGCGCCCTTCATGCATCAGGCGAGACTTATTCGCACTTGAGGTTGTTGGCGAGCGCGATCACCGGCGCGGCATCGGCGCTGGCTGGCTCGGTATAGGTCACGTGGCAGGTGGTTGCCAGGGCCGACGGCACGCTTTTCGGCGTGATCTTCAGCACGGTGCCTTCGTCGGCGATCGTGTAGTCGTCGGCGCCCAGTCCGGCGGCGGCGGCCAGTTGGGTGCTCGCGTTCGCGTAGCCGGTCGTTCCCATCGGGACGTTGATGCCGCCTTCCACCGTGAAGGCGCCATTCTGCGGATTCGGGTTGATCAGGGCGCGGCCATGCAGCATGGCCGAGGTCGACGACAGCGAACCCTTGACCGCGTTCAGGGTGGCGATGCGCGCATCGCCGCTCAGGCCGGAAAACTTCGGCAAGGCAGTCGCTGCCAGGATGCCCAGGATGACGATCACGACGATCAGTTCGATCAGGGTGAAACCACTCTGCGCTTTCTTGTTGAAACTGGTTTTCATTCTTCTTTCTCCGTTACGATGATGGGGACGAGTGGCCGTCCTGCTGGGTGTTGCATTGCTGAATGATTCTACCGTGAGATTGTGCAATTTTGATGTCTTGGCGGCAAACGTATCGCTTTAAAGCAATCTTTCATTGATGAAATTTTAAGTTTGGTCATACGGATGCGTACTTTTCACAACACTGCCTGCCTGCCGCGCCTCATTTCGTGTGCAGCGCCGCCTGTCCCAGGTCCCAGATCGGCAAGAAAATCCCCAGCGCCAGCACCAGCACCATTGCGCCCAGGAAGGAAATCAGGATCGGCTCGATCTGGCTCGACAGCGTCTTGAGTTCGTAGTCCACCTCGCGCTCGTACATCTGCGCGATCTCGTCCATCAAGTCGTCGATGGCGCCGGTCTCTTCGCCCACCGCGATCATCTGCAGCACGATCGGGGTAAACACATTGGCCGCGGTCGAGGTGCGCAGGATGCTGTCGCCGCGCTCGACGCCGTCGCGCATCTGCTCGATGCGCGAACTCAGGTAGGCATTGTCGGCGGTCTGCGATACCACGGTCAGCGCATGCACGATCGGCACGCCGCTGCGCAGCGATAGCGCGAAGCTGCGCGCGAAGCGCGCCATGGTGCCCTTGTGGAGGATCTTGCCGGCGATCGGCAGGCGCAGCTTGTAGCGATCCCAGGCCAGGCGCCCCTTCAGCGTGCGGGTCCAGGCACGAAAGCCGAACCAGCCGAGCAGCGCACTTCCCGCCAGCGCCGGCCACCAGGTGATGGTGAAGGCGGATGTCGCCAGCAGGATGCGCGTCATCAGCGGCAGCTCGGCGCCGAAGGACTTGAACACGGTGGCGAATTGCGGGATGACGAAGATGTTGACGACCACCATGGCGATGATCATCGCGACCACCACGAAGCCCGGATAGCGCAGCGCCGTCTTGACCCGCTCGCGCATGTCGCGGTCGAATTCCAGGTGGTCGAACAGGCGCAGGAACACTTCTTCCAGGCGGCCAGTCATCTCGCCCACCTTCACCATCGACAGGTAGAACGGCGTGAAGCACTGCGGATGGCGCATCATCGCGGCCGATAGTTCACGGCCGGCGTCGAGCGACTCGCGCAAGTCCTTGATCACGCGCCCGAACGCCGGGCTGATGGCCGACTCCTGCAGCCCGGCCAGGCCGCGCATGATCGGCACGCCCGATTTCAGCAGCGTATACAGCTGGCGGCTGAACAGTTGCACGTCCATCGAGGTCACCTTCTTCTCGAACAGGCGCTGGCGCCAACCGAGGCCGGTGCCGGTGCCGGTCGAGGCCTTGCTGGTGACGCTGATGTCGAGCGGCGTGACGCCGCTGCCCAGCAGCAGGTCGGCCACGGCCGCACTGTCGGCGCCTTCCAGCACGCCCTGCGTCAATTCGCCGCGTCCGTTGCGGCCCTTGTAGGCGAAATATGGCATGGCTCAGTCCCGGTCTCAGTCGTCGGCCTGGTTACTGATCCGCATCGCCTCGGCGATCGTCGAGCGTCCCTGCACCGCCAGCGCCACGGCGTGGCGGCGCATGGTCGCGCCGCGCATCTCGGCCTGGGCCGCCTTGAGGAAGTGGCCGGGATCCGGATGGTTGACGGCGTCGAGCACGGGCCGCGTCATCTCCAGCAGTTCATAGACGCCGGTGCGGCCGCGATAGCCGGTGCCGTTGCAGTGCGAGCAGCCCTTGCCGTGATGGAAGCGCGTGGTCGCGGCATGCTCGCCCAGTTCGGCGCGCAGCCAGTCGATTTCGTTGGCGGCCGGCTGGTAGTCCACCGTGCAGCTCTCGCAGATCACGCGCACCAGGCGCTGTGCCAGCACCGCCTGCAGCGAGCCGCTGACCATATAGCGCGGCACGCCCATGTCCATCAGGCGCAGCGGCGTGCTGGCGGCATCGTTGGTGTGCAGGGTCGACAGCACCAGGTGGCCCGTCATCGCGGCGCGCAGGCCGATGGAGGCGGTTTCCTGGTCGCGCATCTCGCCCACCAGCACGATGTCTGGGTCTTGCCGCAGCGCCGAGCGCAGCACGCGCGCGAAGGTCAGCTCGATCTTGTCGTTGACCTGCACCTGGTTGATGCCGGACAGCCGGTATTCGACCGGGTCCTCGACCGTGATCAGCTTCTTCTCGACCGAGTTCAGCTCGGACAGGGCGCTGTACAGGGTCGTGGTCTTGCCGCTGCCGGTGGGCCCGGTCACCAGCACCAGGCCGTTGGGGCGGGCGACGATAGCGCGGAAGCGCTCGACCAGGCGCGCCGGCATGCCGATCGCATCCAGCCGCAAATTGGCGCCGACCTGGTTCAGCAGACGCATGACGACCGATTCGCCGTACTGGGTCGGCATGGTCGAGATACGCACGTCGATGCGCTGGTTGCGCACCTTGACCGCGAAGCGGCCGTCCTGCGGCAGGCGCTTCTCGGAGATGTCGAGGTCGGCCATCAGCTTGAGGCGCAGCGCCAGCGGCGTGGCCACCTTGAGGTCGGCCTCGGTCTGCAGGTGCAGCACGCCGTCGATGCGGAAGCGGATCTGCAGCCGGCCGTCCTGCGGCTCGATGTGGATGTCCGAGGCGCGCACCTGGGCCGCGTCGTCGAATACCGACTGCAGCA
This sequence comes from Telluria beijingensis, assembly GCF_030770395.1. GTDB lineage: Bacteria > Pseudomonadota > Gammaproteobacteria > Burkholderiales > Burkholderiaceae_D > Telluria > Telluria beijingensis. The sequence continues at coordinate 5,344,627 of NZ_CP132480.1, forward strand.
GCTTGACGATCGGCGCTTCCTCGAGCCCCGGATTGGCGGCCAGCGCGCCGAAGTCGATCGAGGCGTCGCCCAGGTCGGCCTCGACCTCGCGCGCCAGGCCGGTGATCTCGCCGGTGCGGCGGTAGATGCGGTCGATCGCGCCCAGCACCTCGGTCTCGTTGACCACTGCCAGCTCGATGCCTTTCTTGAGCAGGCGCGCGATCTCGTCGTAGGCGAACAGGTCGGTCGGGTCGGAGACGCCGACCAGCATCGTCTCCCTGCGGTCTTCCAGCACCAGCGCGCGGAAGCGCCGCGCCGCCGTCTCGGGCAGCAGGCGCACCAGGTCGGCATTGATATTGTAGAACTTGAGGTTCAGGTAGGGGATATCGAGCTGGCGCGCCAGGGCGCCCGAGATCTGGTCTTCGGTGACGAAGCCGCTCTCGACGAACACGCGGCCCAGCTTGCGGCCGGTGCGCTTCTGGTCGGCCAGCGCCTGCTGAAGTTGTTCTTCGCTCAACAGTTTCTGTTGCATCAGCACTTCGCCGAGCCGGACTTTCTCAGGCCTTGCCATATTACCCCTTGGGTTATTTCTTGCAGCACAGATTCTAATGCCTAGAGGAACAATAGTGACTATCAGCATCATAGTGGAATGAAATTGTGTCTCGGTTTTGCCGCGCCAGCGCCACCAGCAGGTAACAATCGATCAACTACCAACCGTTTTTCGCCTTTCCATAAAGGCAAATATGGCTGTGATGTCATGTTGCGGGAGAAAGACGTTCGTCAGGCCGCATGCCGCGCGCCGCTATGCGACATGGATGAGGACCGCTACCATGACGCCTGCCCCACGCTGCCCGTCTTTACACCAGGAGCCCATCTTGCCGTTCGCCCGTCTGCCGCTGCCTTCGATCCGCGCCAAGCTGTATATCCTGGTGCTGGCGTGCGCGCTGCCGATCCTGCTCGGCTACATCGCCCTGGCGCGCGACGCCGCCGTGCGCGAGCGCGACCATGTCGCGCGCGACGCCCGCACCGTGGCCGAAGTGCTGGCGGCGGCGGTGGACCGCGACATCGAGAGCGGCGAGACAGCGGCCCGGGTGCTGGCCAATACGGCGATGATGGCGCGCGGCGACATGGCCGCCATCCACGAGGTGGCGCGCAGCCTGCTGCGGCCCGATTTCCCGGCCCAGGCTTTCGTTCTGAGCCTGCCGAACGGGATCCCGCTGATCAATACCCGCTATCCGCTCGGCGCGCCGCTGCCGCGCGCCGGCAACGAGGAAGACATCCGGCGCGTGGCCGAAACCGGCGACACCGTGGCCTCCGGCCTGCACCGGCTGGACAACGGCGACCAGTACGCGCTGTCGGTCGAGGTGCCGATCTGGCACGAGGGCGAGGTGCGCTTCGTGCTCTCGGTCCACCTGCGCCCGCGCCGCATGGCCGAACTGCTCGACAGCCAGCACCTGCCGGACGGCTGGATCGCCGCCATCCACGACCGCCGCCTGCTGACCGTGTCGCGCAGCGCCGACGCCGGCCAGCACCTGGGAGCGCCGATGGCGCCGGCGCTCGCCGCGGCGGTGGCGCGCGGCGGCCCCGGCATCGTCGAGCTGGCGCAGGCCAGCGGGCCGCCAACCTTCGCCGCCTTCGCGCGCTCGCCGGAACATGGCTGGGTGGTGACGATCCGCTTTCCGCACGACGCCGCCGGCGCGCTGCTCGGCCGCTCGATGGCCAAGACCGTGGCCGTCATCGCCTGCCTGCTCGCGATCAGCCTGGCCCTGGCCTGGGCCCTGGGCGGCTCGATCGCGCGCGCCGTGCAGGGACTGGCAGGCCCCGCCGAGAACCTCGGGCGCGGTGCGCCGCTGGAGCTGCCGCCGTCGGACATCCGCGAGGTCGAGGCGGTGGCGCAGGCGCTGCGCCGGGTCGACGCCGAGCTGCAGGAATACCGCCAGGGACTCGAGACCCTGGTGGCCGAGCGCACGCGGGAACTGGAGCGCTCCAAGGCGCAGCTGGAAACCGTGTACGCCGCGATTCCGGTCGGGCTGTGCTTCATGGACACCGAGCTGCGGATGGTCATGGTCAACGACTACCTGGCCGACATCAACGGCCGTCCCGCGCGCGCCCACGCCGGCCGCACGCTGCCCGAGCTGCTCGGGCCGGCCGGCGTGGAATTCGAGACCAACTACCGGCGCGTGATCGACAGCGGCCGGCCGCTGGTCGAGATCGAGGCCACCGGCGAGGTTCCTTCCGCGCCGGGGGTGATGCGCCACTGGATCTCGAGCTACTACCCGGTGCATGGACCCGACCACAAGCTGATGGGCGTGAACGCTGTCGTGCTCGACATCACCGAGCGCAAGCGCCAGCAGCAGCGCGAGCGCGACCACCAGGAGATGTTCCGCGCCCTGTTCGAGGCTGCCGGCGACGCCCACCTGCTGCTGGCCTACGGCGCCAGCTTCGTCAGCGCCAACCAGGCCGCGGCCGACCTGTTCGGCTTTCGCGATCCGGCCGCCCTGCTCGACGAGTCGCCGGCCAGCCTGTCGCCGCTGCTGCAGCCCGACGGTCGCCCGAGCAACGAGGTGGCGCTCGAGCACATGCGGCGCACGCTCGACGAAGGCCGGCTGGCCTTCGAGTGGGTGCACCTGCGCGCCGACGGCAGCCCGTTCCACGCCGACGTGCTGCTGACCCGGGTCGACATCGGCGGGGTCGGCATGATGCAGGCGACGGTGCGCGACATCGGCGCCCGGGTCGCGGCCGAGGCGGCGCTGCGCGCAACAGGCGCCCAGCTCGAGGCGGCGCTGCGCCTGGCCGAGCAGGCCAGCCGCGCCAAGAGCGAATTCCTGGCCAATATGAGCCACGAGCTGCGCACGCCGATGAATGCCATCGTCGGCCTGGCGCGCCTGCTCGAAGAAGGCCAGCTGGGCCGCCGCGAGCGCGGCTACGTGGCGCGCATGCGCACCGCCGCCCGCTCGCTGCTGGGCATGCTGAGCGACCTGCTCGACTTCTCGCGCATCGAGGCCGGCCAGCTGACCCTGGAACGCATTCCGCTGCGCATCGACGAGATCCTGGCCAGCGTCGCGGTGCTGAACGGGCCGGGCGCCTGGGCCAGGGGCGTGGAACTGGTGTTCGCGGTCGACCCGGCGCTGCCGCCGCTGCTGCGCGGCGACCCGGTAAGGCTCGAGCAGGTCTTGCTCAACCTGGTCGGCAACGCGGTCAAGTTCACCGAACGCGGCGAGATCGTGCTGTCGATCGGGCTGCGCGCGGCGGACGATGACACGGCGCGCCTGGCGTTCGAGGTGCGCGACACCGGGGTCGGCATCGCACCCGAGGTCCAGGCCGGGATCTTCGAAGTATTCTCGCAGGCCGACAGCTCCACGGTGCGCAAGTACGGCGGCGCCGGCCTGGGCCTGTCGATCGCGCGCCGCCTGGTGGAACTGGCCGGCGGCACGCTGGCGCTGGACAGCGCGCCCGGCGCCGGCGCCACTTTCCGCTTCGCGCTCGACTTCGCGGTGCTGGAACCGGCGCCCGCCGCGCCGCCTTTGGCACCCGACGCGCTGCGGGTGCTGGTGGCCGACGACAACGCCAGTGCGCGCGCCGCCCTGGCCGCAGCCTGCGCCGCCTTCGGCTGGCGCGTCGACACGGCGCCGGACGGCGGCGCCGCCCTGGCCGCCCTGGGCGACGCGCGCTACGACCTGGCCTTCGTCGACAGCGCCATGCCCGGCCTGGACGGCCTGGCGCTGATCGCGGCCGTGCGGGCGGCCGGCATGCACCTTCCCCGATTCTGCCTGCTGGCCCCCGACCCCGATACCGAGCGCTATGCCGAACTGGGCGACGAAACGGGCGTGGCCGCGGTGCTGGGCAAGCCGGTCACCGGCGCCGGCCTGCGCGCGGCGGTGGCGCGCCTGCTGGGCGACGCCCGGGAAGCCGGCGCGGCGCCGGCCGCCGCGACGCTGGCCGGGGCGCTGGCCGGGATGCGCGTGCTGCTGGTCGAGGACAACGTCATCAACCAGGAGGTGGCCAGCTTCATCATGGCCCATGCCGGCGCGACGCTCGACATCGCCGCCAATGGCCGCGCCGCCGTCAGCATGCTGCAGGAGGACGCCGCCTACGACGTGGTGCTGATGGACTTGCAGATGCCGGTGATGAACGGCTTCGAGGCCACGGCCGCGATCCGCGCCGCCGGCTTGACCCTGCCGATCGTGGCCATGACCGCGAATGCGATGGACGAAGACCGCCGGCGCTCGCTGGAAGCGGGCATGCAGGCCCACCTGGCCAAGCCGATCGACGTCGACGCGCTGGTGGCGACCCTGGCGCGGGTGACGCGGCGGCCGGCGCCCGCGGATGGCGCCGGGGCCAGGCCGGCGGCGGCGGCACTGCCGGCCGCGCTGCCGCACCTGCCCGGCATCGACCTCAAGTCCACCCTGCCCCGCTTCGCCGGCAGCGTCGAGCGCTTCTGCGCGCTGTTCGTGCGCTTCGCCGACGGCCAGGGCGCTACCGTCGCCGAACTGCGCGCCCACGTCGATGCGGGCGACCGCACGGGCGCCGGCCAGCTGGCGCACCGGCTGCGCGGCGTCAGCGCCAACCTCGGCGCCGGCGCCGCTGCCGACGCCGCCGATGCGCTCGAACAGGCGCTGCGCACGGCCGACGACGGCACCGTGCGCCTGCGCCTGGCCGACCTGGCGCGGGAACTCGATGCGCTGGCCGCCAGCGCGCGCGAGCTGGCGCCGGCGCAGCCGGAGTCGTCCCCGGTCCTACCCCCGATGGATGACGGCGCCACGCTGCACGCCGCACTGGCGCAGCTGCTCCACTTACTACAGAATAACAATATGAAGGCCATCGCCGCCGAAGCCGCGCTGCGTCCGGCCCTGGCGGCGCAGGCCGGGCAGCAAGCCGCGGTGACGCTGGCCGACGCCATCGCCACCCTGCGCTTCGACGAGGCGGCGCGGCAGGTGGCGCGCCTCCTGGAGCGAAAGGAAACACCATGAGCTGGACCGAGATGGCCCTCAATGGCCGCATCCTGGTGGTCGACGATGCAATGGAAAACGTCCAGATCCTGCACGCGGCGCTGCAGGACGAGCAGGAAGTGCTGTTCGCGCTCGATGGCGAACGCGCGCTGGAACTGGCGCGCAGCCAGCTTCCCGACCTGATCCTGGTCGACGCCATGATGCCTGGCATGGACGGCTATGCCGTGTGCGCGGCGCTGCGCGCGGCGCCCGAGACGCGCGACATCCCCGTCATCTTCGTCACCGCCCTCAAGACGCCGGAAGACGAGACCCGCGCGCTGGAAGCCGGCGCCGCCGACTTCATCAGCAAGCCGGTCAACGCGGCCGTGGTGCGCGCCCGCGTGCGCACCCAGCTGACCGTCAAGCGCCAGGCCGACGCGCTGCGCGCGCTGACCCTCACCGATCCGCTGACCGGCGTCGCCAACCGCCGCGCCTTCGACGAGCGCCTGGAAGCCGAATGGCGGCGCTGCGCGCGCGCCGGGTTGCCGGTGGCACTGGTCCTGGCCGACGTCGACCATTTCAAGGCCTATAACGACCATTACGGCCACCAGGCCGGCGACGCCTGCCTGGTGCAGGTGGCGGCGGCGCTGCGGCGCGGCGCCGGCCGCACGCACGACCTGGTCACGCGCTACGGCGGCGAGGAATTCGCCATCTTGCTGCCCCAGCTCGACCTTCACGGCGCCGAGGGCGTGGCGCACCGCCTGGCCGACGAACTGGCCCGGCTCGGCATCGCGCACGCGGCCTCGTCGACGGCGCCGCAACTGACCATGAGCATGGGACTGGCGAGCCTGGTGCCGGAGGATGGGCAAGGGTCCGACACGCTGGTGGCACGCGCCGACGCCCTGCTCTACCGGGCCAAGGCGGACGGACGCAACCGCTATCGGGTGGATGCGGCAGCCGGCGCGCCCACGCCAGGCCGCAAGGTTCAGGCGTAGCAGCGGATCAGGAACTCGGCCACGCACACGGGCTTGGCCGCGCCCTCGGCCTCGATCGTCACGTCCCAGGCGAATTGCCAGCCGCCGGCTACCGCCTCGGCGCCGCGCAGCAGCCAGCGGCCGCGCACCCGGCTGCCGGCCGGCAGCGGACTGGGAAAGCGCACCTTGTTCAGGCCATAGTTGACGCCCATGCGCATGCCTTCGATCGCGAGTGCGCTGGTGAGCATGGCCGGCAACAGCGACAAGGTGAGGAAGCCGTGCGCCACCGGCTGGCCGAACGGAGATTCGCGCCGGCAGCGCTCGGGATCGAGGTGGATCCACTGGCGGTCGTCGGTGGCCTCGGCGAAGGTGGCGATGCGGTCCTGCCCCACCGCGAACCAGTCGGAGACGGCGACTTCGTGGCCCACCCGGGCGGGCAGCGCGTCGAGGGCGATCGTGGTGGCCATCAGCTCTCCTTTGCGGGACGGCGCCCGTACATGCTCATGCCGTCGACCGTGCACACGTCGAGGCCGTGCTGGTTGGTGGCGATCCAGGTCGACCAGACGACGCCGCGATCGGGTTTGGTGTTGGACGCCTTGACCTGGCGCGTGAGATAGCGCACGCGCAGCGTGTCGCCGGCGCGCACCGGCTGCAGCCAGCGCACGCCGTCGAGGCCGGGCGAGCCCATGCCGGCCGAGGCGTTCAACAGGCCGTCGACCACCATCCGCATCATCATGCTGCAGGTATGCCAGCCGCTGGCGATGAGGCCGCCGTACAGCGAAGACCCGGCGGCGTCATGGTCGACGTGGAAGGACTGGGGATCGAATTCACGGGCGAAGGCGAGGATCTCGGCCTCGGTGACGGTGCGCTCGCCCAGGTCGATCTGCTGGCCGGGGTGGAAATCCTCGAAATACCAGCGCTTGCCGGGCTGCGCCTGGACATCCGCCTGCCCGGGCGCCTGCGCCGCCGCTCCCTTGTCTGGTCCTGCCGTCATGCAGCCTCCGTGAATCCCGGCTGCGCCATGAAGCGCTCCAGGTGGTGATCCATATCGCCCAGCGTCAATTCGATCGTCGCCAGGCGCTTGAAATAGTGCGCGGCCGGCAGCTCGTCGGTCACGCCCATGCCGCCGTGCAGCTGGATGGCGCCCTGGCCGATCGCGCGCGCGGCCAGGCCCACGCGGTACTTGGCGGCAGACACGGCGCGCCGGCGCGCAGCGACATCGGCATCGGCGTCGCTGCCCATGCCGCCTTCGCTGCCCTCGCGACCTTCGCCACCTTCGCCACCCGCGCCGCCGCGCGCACGCGCCAGCGCCAGCGCCGCCAGCAAGGCCATCGACCGCGCCTGCTCCAGGTGGATCGCCATATCGGCCATCCGGTGCTGCAGGGCCTGGAACTTGCCGATCGGCGCGCCGAACTGCTGGCGCGTCTTGAGGTAGTCGAGCGTCGCATCGAACAGCGCCTGCATCGCCCCCAGCGCCTCGGCGCACAGCAGGCCGGCGCCAACGTCGAGCGCCGCATCGAGGATGGCGCCGCCTTCACCCGCCCGCCCGACCAGGGCCCCGGCATCGACCATCACGCCGTCGAGTGTCACGTCGGCCGCGCGCAGCCCGTCGAGCATGCGGTAGCCGGTGATGCGCAGGCCGGCGCTGTCGCGCGGCACCGCGAACAGGCTCACGCCGTCCATGCCCTGGCCGCCGCCCCCGTCGCGGGCCGACACCACCAGCACGTCGGCTTCGGCGCCATGCACGACTACCCGCTTGTCGCCATGCAGGCGATAGCCGCCCTCGGTGGCCTCGGCGCGGGTGGCGATGTCGAAGGCGTCGTGGCGCGACTGGCGCTCGCCGAGCGCGCAAGCGAGTTTGAGGTCGCCCGCCGCCACCCGTTCGAGCAGCGCGCCATGCCCGCCGCCCAGGCGCAGGAATTCGGCCCCCAGCACCGTCGCCACATACGGTTCGACCACCAGTCCACGGCCGAGTTCCTGCATCACGGCGAACATGGCGACGGCGTCGCCGCCGAAGCCGCCGTGTTCCTCGGGCACCGGCAGCGCCGTCAGGCCCAGTTCGGCCATGGTGGCCCAGGCCGCGGCCGAGACCCCGGCCTCGCCGTGGACGATCGCGCGCCTTGCCTCCGGGCCGTAGTCGCGCCCGATCCAGCGCCGGATGGCATCGGCCAGTTGCTGCTGTTCCTGGTTCAGTTCGAAGTGCATGCCGTCCTCACAGTCCCAGCATCATCTGGGCGATGATATTGCGTTGGATTTCGTTCGATCCGCCATAGATCGACGTCTTGCGGTAGTTGAAGTAATAGCTTGCGAGCGGCGCCGCATCGTCGTCGCCCGCCAGCGCGTGTTGGCGCGCGCCATCGAGGTAGGCCGGATCGAAGGGCAGCGCCTGCGGACCGGCCGCGTCGAGCATCAATTCGGTGAGCGCCTGCTGGATCTCGGTGCCCTTGATCTTGAGCATCGAAGCCTCGGGGCCGGGCGCGGCCTCGCCCCGCGCCAGCACCCGCAGCACCGTCATCTCGAGGGCCATCAGTTCGATCTCGAGCGCCGCCACCTTCGCGCCGAACAGCGGATCGTCGAGCAGCGGCCGGCCGCGCTTGCGTTCGCGCAGCGCCAGCCGCTTGACGAAGGCCAGTTCGCGCTTTGAGCGGCCAACGGCGGCGATGCCGGTGCGCTCGTGGCCAAGGAGGTACTTGGCATAGGTCCAGCCGCGGTTTTCCTGGCCCACCAGATTGGCGGCCGGCACCCGCACGTCGTCGAAGAAGACTTCATTGACTTCATGCTCTTCGTCGAGCATCGCGATCGGGCGCACCGTGACGCCGGGGCTGCGCATGTCGATCAGCAGGAAGGAAATGCCCTCCTGCTTGCGCACGCCGGGGTCGGTGCGCACCAGGCAGAAGATCATGTCGGCATGCTGGGCCAGCGTCGTCCAGGTCTTCTGGCCGTTGACGATATAGTGCTCGCCGTCGGCGTCGGTCGCGCGGCGGGCGCTGGTCTTGAGCGAGGCCAGGTCAGAACCGGCGCCAGGTTCGGAATAGCCCTGGCACCACCAGTCCTCGCAGGCCAGGATGCGCGGCAGGTAGTATTCCTTTTGCTGCTGGCTGCCGAAGGCCATGATCACGGGCGCCACCATATTGACGCCGAACGGCAGCACCTGCGGCGCGCCCGCCAGCGCGCATTCTTCGTCGAAGATGTGGCGCTGCACCGGCGTCCAGCCGGGGCCGCCGTACTCGACCGGCCAGCCGGGCGCGGCCCAGCCCTGGGCGGCCAGGATGCGGTGCCAGCGGACGTAGTCGTCGCGCTGCAGGCGCAGATGCTGGCGGACCTTGTGCTGGAGTTCAGGCGGGAGCGTCGAAGCGAGGAAGGCGCGAACCTGGTCGCGGAAGGCCAGGTCGGCGTCGGAGTAAAGCAGGTCCATGCGGTCTCCTTGTTATCGTCGTCATGAATAGCACGATCGTTCACAAGGATTGTACCCGAATCGGCCGCACCGCCAATGGTCGGCGGCGCGGTGCCGCACCCGGCGTGGCCGGGCGCGCGGCGCTTATTGCTTGCCGTTGCGGCGGCGCGAGAAGGCGCCGGCGCCCATCAGGCCTGCCAGCATCAGCGCGATCGTGCCCGGTTCCGGCACCGCGTTGATTTCGTCGGGCAGCGCACCGACTTCGTCCTGCACCGGCAGCTGGAAGATCGGCTCGTCGCCCGGACCCGGCACGATGACTTCGCCGCCGCCGGCATCGCTGCCCGAACCTGGGGCGGCCGGGCCGCTGCCATTGCCGCCGCCGGCGTTGCCGCTGCCTGGCGTGGTGGTGCCGGTGCCTGGGGCGGCATTGCCGCCACCCGGGGCCGCGCCACTGCCGCCGCCGCCACCGCCGCTGGCAGGCGCTTCGCCCGCAGGCGCGCCCGGCGCCGTGGCATTGCCGCCGCCGGTCTGGCCAGGCACGATCTTGACGCCGTCGCCATCGTTGATGACCGAGACCGAATTGCCATAGCGGGCGGCCAGCAGGCCGTTGCCGGCGCTCAGCACATAATCTGCGTCGATACCTTGCTGGACGAACAGCTTCTGGGCATCGGCCGACGACAGGCTGGCGCTGGCCTTGCCGATCAGCGCGCTCGACAGGTCGCCGTTGGCGCTGTGCGCGATGCCGCCGACCAGGCTGACATCGTTGCCCAGCACGCCGGACCCGATCACACTGCTGCCATTACCGGCAGTCCATCCATTCTGGAAGCCGGTCGTGGATACGACGTCCGCCTGGGCGGCGCCGGCGCTTGCCAAAAGCCCTGCAACAACGAGGTGGCGAATTGACATGAGGATAACTCCTAAGGAAAGTAAAGATTATTGTTTTTACAACCACGGACTCATCCTACCACAAAGCAAAAACCTTAGATTTTGGCCAACATCAAACCGTGCATGCGTAATTACTGCTGAGTATTAGCCTATAGATATCACCGTTTCATCATTTCTGGCATATTTATTTCACGCCACTCGAAGAGGATGGAATAGAGACTTTTGAAAGAGGCACGGGGATTCAGGGATCAACCTGACAACTTTGCCAGTGTCCGTTTTCGTGAGGTCTCGCGTATGAAAAAAGGCCGCACCATCGCTGGTGCGGCCTCTCGTCTCAAGGTGCGGACCGTTGCCGCACCCTGCCAGTCACTTGCCTTTATTTGCCGGCGACACCCGTCATGTACGGCATCACGCGCGACGCCATCCGGGTATCGGTCTTGAGCATGCCGACCTCGTCCGCCAGGATGTTCGCCGCCTCTTGCAGCATCACATCCTTGGCATCCTTGGCCGCCTTCTCGGCCGCCAGTTCTGCCTGAAGATCGCGCTCGTCGCCCTGCAGTCCATCGTCCTGGCGCGGGGTGCCGCGCAGGGCCACCACCGCCGTCTCCTTCTTGGTCGGATCCGGCTCTGCCGAGCGCTTCTCCAGACTGCCAGGACCGCTCGCCTGCTCGTCTGGCGTCAGCGACGTGCCTGCCAGACGCGCTTCACGCATCTTGGAACGCGCATCCTGGGCATCGCGCTCCTTGCGGCGCACGGTTTCGTTCAGCGAGATCACGTTTTCCTTGCGCAGCTTGCGGACTTCATTGATGTCTTCTTGCAGGAACTGGAAGTCCTTGTCGCCGGCAATGCGTGCCTCATGGCGCTGTTGCAACGGCGCGACCAGCTCCTTCAGGTCGCCCAGCGGCATGTACTGCGCCGGCTTGATCGCCACCCACGGCAGCGCATTGTCATACGACGATTCGCCGAAGGTATCCAGGTCGGTCAGCACCGGCAGCTTGATGTCGGGCGTCACGCCGCGCAGCTGGGTGGTGCCGCCATTGATGCGGAAGAACTGGGCGATGGTCATCTTGAGTTCGCCGTAGCGCATTTTTTCGTTCGGCGCAAAGCGGTCGAGGTCGATCAGGGTCTGGACCGTGCCCTTGCCGAAACTCGGCTCGCCGATCACCAGGCCGCGGCCATAATCCTGGATCGCCGCCGCGAAGATCTCGGACGCCGACGCCGAACCGCGGTTGATCAGGACGCCCATCGGACCGTCCCAGGCCAGGCCCGGCTTGGTATCGCTTTCCACTTCGACCCGGCCTTCGGCGGTGCGCTGCATCACGACCGGGCCCTTGTCGATGAACAGGCCGGTGAGTTCGACGGCCTCGGTCAGCGAGCCGCCACCATTATTGCGCAAGTCGATCAAGACATTGTCGACCTTCTCTTTCTTGAGTTCGACCAGGATGCGCTCGACGTCGCGGGTTGCGCTGCGGAAATCGCGGTCGCCCTTGCGGCGCGCTTCGAAGTCCTGATAGAAGGTCGGCAGCGCGATCACACCGATGCGGCGCTCGACGCCGCCTTCGTTGACCTTGATGATCGACTTCTTGGCGGCCTGCTCTTCCATGCTGATCTTGTGGCGCACCATCGTCACCGTGACGTGCTTGGCGTCGACGCCGCCGGCGCCCGGGATCACGTCGAGGCGCACGGTCGAGCCTTTCTCGCCGCGCACCAGCGCCACTACGTCGTCCAGGCGCCAGCCGAGCACGTCCACGAACGGTTTGTCGCCCTGGGCCACGCCGACGATGCGGTCGCCCACCTTCAGCTTGCCCGACTTGTCGGCCGGGCTGCCGGGCACGATTTCGCGGATGATGGTGTAGTCGTCGCGCGACTGCAGCACGCAGCCGATGCCTTCGAGCGACAGGCGCATGGCGATGTCGAAGTTGTCGGCCGAGCGCGGGCCGAGGTAGTTGGTGTGAGGCTCGATCGCGGTGGCATAGGCGTTCATGAACATCTGGAACACGTCCTCGTTGTTCAGCTTGCGGATGCGATTGACGTAGTTGTCGTAGCGTTTATCGAGCGTCTCGCGGATCGATTTGTCGTCCTTGCCGGCCAGCTTGAGGCGCAGCCAGTCATTCTTGACGCGCTTGCGCCACAGGTCGCGGATTTCGTCTTCATCCTTGGCCCAGGCCGCCTTCTCGCGGTCCAGCTCCATGGTTTCTTCGGTAGTGAAGTCGAAGGTGGTCTTGAGCAGGCCGCGCGCATAGGCCATGCGTTCGGCGAAGCGCTTCTGGTACAGGTTGTAGATGGCGAACGGCGCGGTCAGGTCTTCGTTGTTGATGGCGTCGTCCATCTTGGTGCGCAGGCCGGCGAAATGGTCGAGGTCGGCTTGTACGAAGTACAGCTTCTCGCCGTCGAGGCCATCGAAATAATTGTCGAAGATCTTGACCGACATCGCATCGTCGAGCGGGGTCGGGCTGTAGTGATAGCGGCCCAGCACGCGCGAGGCCCACAGGGCGGCCTGGGTCTGGGCGGCGATCGGCTTCATCTCGAGCGAGCCGGGCGCCGGCGCGGCCTTTTTGGCAGAATCGGCGGACTTGGCGGGCGCCGGCGGCGTTGCGATGGCAGCCGATTTCTCGGGCTGCGCGGTCACCACATGGGCCGACATGGCAAATGCCAGGGCGGCGATGAGCACGTGCTTCTTCATTCTGCGATTCTCCGAACGGGATTCCTTGCGGACTGCGGCATGACCAAGGATCGTTAAGCCAGCCATACCGCGCTTTGCGGTCCATTCTACAGGATAGAACCACCCGCCAGAGGCAGCTTGTCCCGTTTGAAGCGCCGGATTCGCCCGGAATTAAGCGTGTCGTAAGCGATTTTTGGACAAGTATTTATGCCTTGATAAGAGCCAGCGCCGCATCTTCGAAATACCAGCCGGCCGCGGCCAGCGCCAGCAGCGGCGCCCACGGCCAGGAGCGGGCCGCCAGCTTCCAGTCGACCGGCGATGGCCAGAACGACAGGAATTGGGGCGCCAGGAAGAACATGATGGCCAGGTCGACCGGCTCGAAGGTCCAGCCGCCGCGGGTGCGCCACCAGGCCACGCCGAGCGGCACCAGCAGCACCAGCAGCGGCGCCAGCGCGGCCGGGGCCGCGTTATACCAGCGCAGGTTGGCGAAGGTGACCGAGCCAAGCTCCCAATTATGGCCGCCTTTCGGTCGCTTGATGCGGCGCGGAAACACACTCATGCCGATGGGCTCGGCATTGGTCAGCAGGCCGACCGAGAAATGGGCCAGTTCGTGGCACAGGGTGCCTGCCGCGGTGAACACGAAGAAGACGGGATGGGCGCTGGAGGCGATCCACAGCAGTACGGCCAGCGCCGCCGACGGGATCAGATAAAGAAAGATGTCGAGCGCGGGCACGGCCGCGCCGCAGGCCGCGACAGGAAGCCAGGCGCCGCAGCCGAAGCTCATGGCGGATTCAGGCCGAGTAGAAGCAGCGGCCGCAAGCCTGGCGGTAGCTCTCGTTACCGCCGATACTGACCTGCTCACCTTCGCGGATGCGCCGGCCCTGTTCGTCGACGCGGATATTCATGGTCGCCTTCTTGCCGCAGGTGCAAATATTCTTGATTTCCTCGATGTCGTCGGCCAGCGCCAACAGGTAGGCCGAGCCGGGGAAAGGTTCGCCCCGAAAATCGCTGCGCAAGCCATAGCAGATCACCGGCACGCCGCGCACCTGGGCCAGCTGGTGCAGCTGGCTCACCTGGGCGCTGGTAAGAAATTGCGATTCGTCCACCAGCAGGCAGGCCACGCCCGATACTTGTTCGAGGAAATTGGTGTCGGCATCGAAGACTTCGGCGCTGCGCTGGGCGCCCAGGCGCGAGGTGATCAGGCCAACGCCGTAGCGGTTGTCGATGGCCGCCGTGTAGAGCTTGACCTGCTGGCCCTGCTCTTCGTAGTTATGGGCGACCTGCAGCAGGGCGGTCGATTTGCCGGCGTTCATCGCCGAGTACCTGAAATAGAGTTTGGCCACTGCCCTGTCCTGCCTTGCTATCCTTTGATGCGAAGCTGCGATTATAGCAAGCGGGCAATAGCCGCGGCCAGTGTCAAGACCACTCCCGCAGCACCGCGGTCACCCGCGCAGCGTGGTGGATCAGCTGGAAATCGGCTGCGCCGGATTGCCCGCGACCTGGGCGCCGGGCGCCACGTCATGGGTCACCACGCTGCCGGCGCCGACGATGGCGTCGTCGCCGATCGTCACACCCGCCAGAATGATGGCGCCGCCACCGATCCAGACATTGCGCCCGATGGTGACTGGCCGCCCGGATTCGAAGCCGGCGCGGCGCAGCGCCGGGTCGCGCGGGTGGTCGGCTGTATAGATGTGCACGCCCGGGCCGATGCGGCAATCGTCGCCGATGACGATCGGCGCCACGTCGAGGAAGACGCAGTCGAAATTGACGAAAACGCGCGCGCCCAGCGTGATGTGCCAGCCGTAGTCGCAGTGGAAAGGCGGACGCACGGTCGCGCCCTGCCCCGCGCGCGCAATCCGTTCGCCCAGCAGGGCTTGCCAGCTGGCCGGATCGCCCAACGCCGCGTTGTAGCGCGCCAGCCAGGTCGCCGTCGCGTTCTGCTCGGCGCGCAACTCGGGATCGCTGGCGTGGTACGGCATGCCGGCCAACATCTTTTGCTTTTCGCTCAGTTCCACGCAGTCCTTTCGACGGTCGACGCTAGACCTACTGGCCCGGATGGTATTTGCGTTCCAGATTGCGCTCGATATCTTCCTTGTAGAACAGCACGTCCTTGAACTCGCCGCGCGCATACATCGCGGCCTGGTCGGTGAAGTGCGGCGAGCGCGGATCGCCGCTCTGGCCGCCGGCCAGGATGCTCTTGGCCTTGATGCGCGGACCGAACTCGACCGCCGCCACGAAGCTGTTGCCCCGATCGCCATAGATGCGCTTGGTCTTTTGCTTGGCCGACATGCCAAACGAGGCCAGCGAACCCCAGTTGGCCGAAGCAAACGCCACCGGCAGGCTCGGCTTGCTGTCGTCATACTGCGCGTCGAGGTCGCCGGAGAGGCGCTGGAAGCGGTTGATCTCGCCCCACGGCGTGCGCCAGTTGCCGAAATCGGCCTGCAGCCGATTCGATGCGCGCGCCAGCGCATCGAGCCGGTCGGCCGGGCTCAAGCGAGTAGAGATATAGTCGACCGCCGGGATGCTTTCCGCGCGCGCACGCGCGCCGTGCTCCGCTACCATTTCTTGCCCCCAATACACCGCCAGCGAAGTCGGTACCGAATCGATCGCATAGCGCAGGTTCCAGTCGCGCAGCACGGCGACCTGCTCGGCCAGCCCCTCCTTGCGCGGGTCGCTCTCGTGCAGGGCGCCGTGGTCGGCGACGAGAGCCGGCACCAGCGGCTCGAAGGCGGCCAGGCGCGTATCGTAGGACGCCGCGATGAGGCCGTCGATATCGAGCCCTTTCGCGTCCTTGAACACGCGCTCGGCATTGCGGCCGCGCGCGTTCTCGGGCAGCGACCACATATAGGCGGGGTAGTTGGCGCATTTGGGGCTGCTGCCGGCGCCGGCCGCATTACAAGGCCAGTTATTGGTATTGGAGATGTAGCCGCTCGCCGGGTTCAGCAAGGTGATCGTTTCCTTGATCTCGTGCAGACCCTGCCACTCGGTGGCCGGATTGCTGCCATCCACCGGCTTGGTCCAGTCGAAACGCGGATCGCGCTTAGGGATGAAATTGCCGTGGAAGTAGGCGATATTGCCCTGGGCATCGGCATACACCGTGTTGTTCGAAGAATTGGTGCGCAGTTCCATCGCCTTGTAGAAAGCGTTGTAGTCGCGTGCCTTGGTCCGGGTATAGGACTGGGTCAGCGCATTGAGCGGATCGTCCATCATCTTGACCGACACCCATTTATCGCCCTCCTGGCGCACGACCGGGCCGTGGTGGGTGAAGTAGGCGGTGACGGTGCGGCTGGCCATCCTTCCATTCGGCATCTTGTACGGCAGGTTGATCTGCGCGGTGCGCATCCGGCCTTCGTGCTTGCCATACTTGTAGAAGAACTCGCCGTCGCGCTCGACCACGGTCTCGAGGTATTCGTCGATCACGTCGCCGCCGCCCGAGGTGTGCATCCAGCCCAGCTTGTCGTTGAATCCCTGGTAGATGAAGAACTGGCCCCAGGTCACGGCGCCATAGGCATTCAAGCCTTCTTCGCTGACCATGTGCACTTCCGGCCGGAAATAGAATGAGGTATGCGGGTTGATCATCAACAGCGCATGGCCGTTGGCCGAGCGCCTGGGGGCGATGGCGAAGCCGTTCGAGCCGCGCGGCTCCGGATCGAAGCCCCTGGCGTCCAGCTGGGCGACCACGGGACGCTTGCCGTAGAAGCGTTCCAGGTCCTTCAGGTCGATCGACTCGATGTCGCCGCCGATGCTGCCCTCGCTGAACGTCAGGGCCATCCATGGCTCGAAGCGGGTCAGCAGCTTCGGCTTCACCTCGGGGTGCGTATGCAGGTAATAGTTGAGGCCATCGGCGAAGGCGTTCATCAAATTCTTCAGCCAGGCCGGGCTGGCGGCATACTTGGCCTGCATATCGTCCGGCCGGATGTACATCTTCATGCGCAGGTCGCGCCAGATCTCTTTCTCGCCCTCGACCTCGGCCAGCCGTCCCATCGCATTGATGTAGTTGAGCTCGATGCGATTGAAATCGTCCTCGGCCTGGGCATACAGCATGCCGAACACGGTGTCGGCATCGGTCTGTCCATAGATGTGCGGGATGCCCCATTTGTCGCGCAGGATCGTCACCCGCTGGGCGCTCGCCTTCCAGCGCGCGACGTCGGCGGCGCTGAAGGCCTGCGCGGCAGGCGCGGCATTGACCGGCGCTTTTGCTTGCGCGACGGCGAGCGTCGGTGCGGCTGTCGCGCCCACGAGGGCGCCGAGCAGGACGGGCGTGAGCAAGCGTGGCAGGGGCATCGGGTGTTCCTTCAGGTCGGGTTATTCGTCGTCCAGGCCGGCATTGGCCAGGCGCTGCTTGAGCCGCTGGTTATCGTTGAGCAAGGTCGCCATACGGTCTTTCAATGCCGCCACTTCCTTGCGCAGAGCAGCCAGCTCGTCTTCCGGGTCGAGCTCGACCTTTTCCTTGCGCGGACGGGCAGCCTGTTTCTGCTCGCGCACCTGGCGCGCTGCCTGCTGCAATTCCTTGCGGCCACCGGCGACGGCGGCGATCTGCTGCTCTTCGGGCAGCTGCGCCACGTTGGCGGCGGCATTGATCGAGATGGCGCCAATACGCACCGCCTCGCGCAGCTGCGGCGTGGCGGCCTTCTGGATGCGTTCGATCTGGCTGATGGTATTGCTCGAGACGCGGGCGGCGCGCGCCACGTCTTCGCGCGTGCTCCAGGGCGGCGAGCCGTCGTCGGCTGGCGCGTTCTTGTCGCCCTCTTCCTGCGGCGGCAGTTCGGCCACGCGCGCGGCGACCAGTTCCTTCTTGCGCAGGGCGAGCACGCCGCGCTGGAAATCCGATACGCTGCGGCGCGCCAGGTGGTTGTCGATCATCCACAGCATGACGTCCTCGAGCGAGGCGAAGTTGTTGTTGTGGACGGTGCGGAAGGGAATGCCGTGCTTCTGGCAAATCTCGTAGCGGTTATGGCCGTCGATCAGCGTATCGCGCCACAGGACCAGCGCGTCGCGGCAGCCTTCGGCCAGCAGGCTGCGCTCCAGGGCGGCGTATTCGATATCGGTGAGCGGGTCGACGAAGGACCGCAGTTCGTCGTTGATCGTGATGTTCAATTCTTGTCCTTGCTAGTCTTGCTTGCGGGCGCCGGTGGGTGCGCGTCGGATGGCATGCTACACCATCCTGCCGAGTGTTCCAAAGATGCAAGTGTTAGCTGGGGACTGGAGCGCGGGCATTCATGCCGCCGGACGTGCTTATCAGGAGGATAAAGTTGCCGAACTGCTCCGATTCGAGCACGCTTGTGCTAGAATCTCCGGCGTTGCCCGGATGGTGAAACTGGTAGACACCGCAGACTTAAAATCTGCTGCCAGAAATGGCGTGCCGGTTCGATTCCGGCTCCGGGCACCAGTGGTTTTGCGAATTTGGGCAAGTGAATTGTCTCAAGTAGCGCCATCAAAGCCACTGATCTGCATGCCATTCATTCAGCCTGCGTCGTAGGTTAGACACCTGTACCGCCCACGCGTTTAATCGCACACGCGATATCACAGCGCATGCCACGGCTGGACGGCAAAAACCCTTCCCGAGCAGCGCCCATCATACGGGATGGCGTCGGCGTCAATAAGTTTCCCCTCCCCCCCAAAAAAAGGCCGTTGCCACACGAAGTAGGCAACGGCCAAGTCCTCGGCAGAGCCGAGATGGAGACACAAGAGAACCGACCACGTCGTCGCCGGTAATGACACTAGTATGCGGCCGTCCCATGCAGTCACAAGGCCCAAAAGGGGTAATTGTTACCGCGTCCTTGCGTCAGAGTAGTCGTACGCAGTCAAGACAACCCCTGTCCTCGCCGTTTCTGTTTTTTTTTCCTTTTTTGATTCACATCAACCACGTTCCTGACACACGGCAAATCCGGGAATAAAGTCGACTTCGGATGATCGAAGTGGATAAGGCTCATCCCGCCCATCCGCACGCGTCCACTTTTACCGAAAAGAAAGGAACGAGCATGTACAAGACCATCGTGGTTCATGTCGACGGCAGTCCCGAACAAGAAGCCCGCCTGCGCGCCGGCGCGCTGCTGGCCAATGCCTTCGACGCCCACCTCGTCGGCAGCGCCGCCACCGGCATTTCCTGGTTCGACTATTCGCTGCTGGTCGGCTCGATGGGCGCGCCGATGATGCCCGAGGCCGACTTCAATGGCGTGCGCGAGGCGGTCGCGGCGCGCCTGGACGAATTCGGCACTGCAGTCCAGCGCCAGGGCGTGAACAGCTACGAGACCCGCATGCTCGAGGACGATGCGCGCTATGCCCTGCTGCTCGAATCGCGCTACGCCGACCTGGTGATCGTCAGCCGCGACGCCGAGCCCATCGCCGTGCCCGGCATCCCGGCCCAGGCGCGCGGCTTGCCCGAGTACATCGCGCTGCACGGCGCGCGGCCGGTGCTGGTGGTGCCGCCCGGCTGGCAGGGCAAGGTCCTGCCCGGCACCGCCGTCGTCGGCTGGGATGGCAGCATGCAGGCCATCCGTGCGATTTCCGCCGCGCTGCCCCTGCTGCGCCAGGCCGATGCCGTCAAGCTCGCGCTGGTCAATCCCGGGGCAATGGCCGAGATGCATGGCGAAGAACCGGGCGCCGACATGGCGCTGCACCTGGCGCGCCACGGGGTCCGGGTCGACGTCGTCGTCGAGACCACGCGCGCCAGCACTGGCGAAGCGCTGCTCAAGGTGGCGGGCGAGCATGGCGCCGGCCTGCTGGTGACAGGCGCTTTCGGCCATAGCCGCTACCGCGAGTTCGTGCTCGGCGGCGTCACCCGCGCGCTGCTGGCCGGCAGCGCCACGCCGCTGCTCATCGCACACTGAGCGCACCCATCGAACCCATCCTTACGGCGGATATCCGACATGGCCCCCGACACCCGCCCCGACGCCGCCGGCAGCACCCGCCGCCTGGAAGGCAGCGCATGGCTCGGCGGCACCCACCGCCATGCCCGCGTCGCCGGCGGCGGCCAGGTCCATGCCGACCTGATACTGTGGGCCTGGCTCGGGCGCATCACCGGCAACCTGTCGCCGGCGGCGCTCGGCATGGCCTGGTTCGACTGGGCCTGCCACCTCATGATGTCGCCCGACAAGCAGCACGAACTGGCGACCGACGCCGGCCTCGGCTGGCAGCGCTGGCTGCAGTACATTTCCACGCCGGCCAGCGATGCGGCCGATCCGGTGCGGCCGCTGGCCCAGGACAAGCGCTTCAGCGACCCGGCCTGGGATGCCTGGCCCTGGCACCAGCTCAGCCAGGGTTTCCTGCTGAGCCAGCAATGGTGGCATCGCGCCACCTCCACCGTGCGCGGGGTCGCGCCGCACCATGCCGACGTCGTCACCTTCGTCGCGCGCCAGATGCTCGATTGCGTGGCGCCGTCCAACTTCGTGACCACCAACCCCGTCGTGCAGCGGGCGGTGCTGGCCAGCGGCGGCATGAACCTGGCCAATGGCGCCATGCGCGCCTTGCGTGACGTGCAGGGGCCGCTGGTCGGCCAGCCGCGCACGGTCAGCTATCGGCCGGGCCACGAGGTCGCCATCACGCCCGGCAAAGTGGTGATGCAGAACCGGCTGGTCGAGTTGCTGCGCTACGATCCGGTCGGGCCCACCGTGCACGAGGTGCCGCTGCTGATCGTGCCGGCCTGGATCATGAAGTTCTACATCCTCGACCTGTCGCCGCAAAATTCCCTGGTGCGCTACCTGGTGGAGCGCGGCCACACCGTCTATATGGTGTCCTGGAAGAACCCGCAGGCCGAAGACCGCGACCTCACGATGGACGACTACCGCCAGCTGGGCATCCATGCCGCGCTCGACGCCATCGTGGCCCAGACCGGCGCCAGCAAGGTCAATGCGGCCGGCTATTGCCTGGGCGGCACCCTGCTCGCGATTGCCGCCGCCGCGATGGCGCGCGACCACGACCGGCGCCTGGCCAGCATCTCGCTGCTGGCGGCCCAGGTCGACTTTACCGAACCGGGCGAGCTGTCGCTGTTCATCGACGACAGCCAGGTCAGCTTCCTGGAGGCGGCCATGTGGCAGCAGGGCTATCTCGACACGCGCCAGATGGCCGGCGCCTTCCAGCTCTTGCGCTCCAACGACCTGATCTGGTCGCGGCGCCTGCGCCACTACCTGCTCGACCTGCCCGAGCAAGAGACCGACCTGATGTCGTGGAATGCCGACGCCACCCGCATGCCCTACCGCATGCATTCCGAATACCTGCACCGCCTGTTCCTGCGTAACAGCCTGGCCAGCTCGCGCTACCTGGCCGGGGGCCGGCCGGTCTCGCTGAGCGATATCGATGTGCCGATCTGCGCGGTGGGCACGCTCACCGACCATGTCGCGCCGTGGCGTTCGGTGTACAAGATCATTCCGCTGACCGATACCGAGATCACCTTCATCCTCACCAGCGGCGGCCACAATGCGGGCGTGGTCGCGCCGCCGGGCAGCGCCAACCGCAGCTATCAGGTGGCCGTGCACGGCCACGACGATCCGTATGTCGATCCGGACCGCTGGCTGGCGCGCGTGCCCCAGGTGGAAGGCAGCTGGTGGCCGGCCTGGGACCAATGGCTGGCGCGCCATGCTGGCAAGCACGTACCGCCACCGGCGCCGATTCCGGGCGCGGCCCCGGCGCCGGGCGATTACGTCCTTCAGCAATAGCTGGCCCAACTCCTTCGACGCAGGCTGGCTTTACCCGCGCCGTCGCCCTGCGCTCACACGGCGCGAACGCCGCCTGCGCGCGCCCAGTACTTACGCCCATCCACAAACTTCAGGTTTCAAGGGAACGCGGCATTCCCGGCACCTGACTTAGAATCATTTTGACAATCCCGCAAGTCCTTCCGCACCCGCCGGCGCCGCAGTATTGACGCCGTGCATGGGCGTGGACAACGTACCCAAGTAAAGGAAGCCACAGCATGGACCCACTCAGCGACGTCAAGCTTACCCGGCGCGACATGTTGATCGCCGGCGCCCTCACGGTCTCGACCGCGGCGGTACCGGGCGCGAGCGCGCAGCAGGCCGCACCCACGGTCGCCAACGCCACTCCGGAGCCGGTCACCGCCGGCGTCACCTTCACCGTCAACGGCAAGCAGGTGACCCTGCAGCTCGACACCCGCACCAGCCTGCTCGACGCCCTGCGCGAGCACCTGCACCTGACCGGCTCCAAGAAAGGCTGCGACCAGGGCCAGTGCGGCGCCTGCACCGTCATCATGGATGGCCGCCGCATCAATTCCTGCCTGTCGCTGGCCGTGATGCACGAAGGCGCCGAGATTACCACTATCGAAGGCCTCGGCACGCCGGAAAAATTGCACCCGATGCAGGCCGCCTTCATCAAGCATGACGGCTACCAGTGCGGCTACTGTACCCCCGGGCAGATCTGTGCCAGCGTGTCCGTGATCGAGGAAATCCGCCAGGGCATCCCGAGCCACGTGACCGCCGACCTGAACGCCAGGCCATTGCTGTCCGTCGAAGAAATCCGCGAACGCATGAGCGGCAATATCTGTCGATGTGGCGCCTACTCGAATATCGTCGATGCGATCGCCGAAGTGGGAGGGGTCAAGGCATGAAGGCATTCACCTATCAACGCGCCAGCTCGCCGGCCCAGGCCGCCCAGCTCGTGGCCCGCACGCCGAACGCCCGCTTCATCGCCGGCGGCACCAACCTGCTCGACCTGATGAAGCTCGAGATCGAGACCCCGACCACCCTGGTCGACGTCAACGGCCTGGGCTTCGACAAGATCGAAGCCACGCAGGATGGCGGCCTGCGCGTCGGCGCCCTGGTGCGCAACACCGACCTGGCGGCCGATGCGCGCGTGCGCAAGGATTACGCCGTGCTGTCACGCGCCCTGCTGGCCGGCGCCTCGACCCAGTTGCGCAACAAGGCGACCACGTCCGGCAACCTGCTGCAGCGCACCCGCTGCCCCTACTTCTATGACACGGCGCAGAAGTGCAACAAGCGCCAGCCGGGCAGCGGCTGCGCCGCGATCGGTGGCTTCACCCGCCACCACGCCGTGGTCGGCGCCAGCGAGGCCTGCATCGCCACCCATCCGAGCGATATGGCCGTCGCCATGCGCCTGCTCGACGCCGAAGTCGAAACCGTCAAGGCAGACGGCAGCATGCGCAGCATCCCGATCGCCGACTTCCACCGCCTGCCCGGCAATACGCCGCACATCGAGACCGTGCTCGAACCGGGAGAGCTGATCCTGTCCGTCAAGCTGCCGAAGCCGCTGGGCGGCGTGCACGCCTACCGCAAGGTGCGCGACCGCGCCTCATATGCTTTTGCACTAGTGTCGGTCGCCACCGTCATCCTGCCCGACGGCAGCGGCCGGGTAGCGGTCGGCGGCGTGGCCCACAAGCCGTGGCGGGTCGAAGAGGCCGAGCGCCAGATGACGCAGGGCGCCAGGGCGGTGCATGACCGCCTGATGGCCGGCGCCCGCACCACCGACGACAATGCCTTCAAGGTGGCCCTGGTGCAGCGCACCCTGGCCGAGGCATTGGCCAACTCCTCGAGCGCAGCGAAGAAAGGCTGATCCCATGAAATTCACTACCGCAGCCACCACCAATCCCATCGACCGCCAGCGTTATGTGGGCCAGCCGCTCGACCGCATCGACGGACCGCTCAAGTGCACCGGCACCGCGCCCTACGCCTACGAACACCATCGCGAAGTGCCCAACGCCGCCCACGGCTTCGTGGTCGGATCCGGCATCGCCAAGGGCCGCATCGCCGCGGTCGAGATCGAGGCCGCGCGCCGCGCGCCGGGCGTGCTGGCCGTGATCACGGCCGCCAATGCCGGCAAGCTGGCCAAGGGCGACATGAACGTCGCCCACCTGCTGGCCGGCCCGAACATCGAGCACTACCACCAGGCCGTCGCCCTGGTCGTCGCCGAGACCTTCGAGCAGGCCCGCGCCGCCTCTCACCTGGTGCGCGTCAAGTACGTCGAGGAGAAAGGCCGCTTCGACCTGGCCGCCGAAAAGGACAAGGCGGTCAAGCCGACCTGGGAATCCGACCCGCCGGACTCGAAAGCCGGCAACTTCCAGCGCGGCTTCGACACCGCGCCGGTGAAACTCGACGCCACCTACACCACCCCGGACCAGTCGCACGCGATGATGGAGCCGCATGCCACCACCGCCACCTGGGAGGGCGACAAGCTGACGGTCTGGACCTCGAACCAGATGGTCGAATGGTGCGTCAAGGACCTGTCGAAGACGCTCGGCATCCCGAAGGACAAGGTGCGCGTGATCTCGCCCTATGTCGGCGGCGGCTTCGGCTCCAAGCTGTTCCTGCGCGCCGACGCTCTGCTCGCCTCCCTCGGCGCACGCGCCGCCAAGCGCCCGGTCAAGGTGGCTCTTCACCGCCACCTGATTTTCAATAACACCACCCACCGTCCGGCCACCATCCAGCGCATCCGCATCGGCGCCGGCCGCGACGGCCGCATCGCCGCCATCGGCCACGAGTCCTGGAACGGCAACCTGCCCAAGGGCAGCTCCGAGGTCGCGACCCAGCAGACCCGCCTGCTGTACGCCGGCGCCGACCGCATGACCACGACCCGCGTCGCCATGCTCGACCTGCCGGAAGGGAATGCGATGCGCGCGCCGGGCGAAGCGCCGGGCATGATGGCGCTCGAGGTGGCGATCGACGAGATGGCCGAGAAGCTGAACATCGACCCGGTCCAGTTCCGCATCCTGAACGACACCAAGGTCGATCCCGAGAAGCCGATCCGTCCGTTCTCGGAGCGCCGCTTCATCGAATGCATGCGCATGGGCGCCGAGAAATTCGGCTGGAACAAGCGCAATCCGAAGCCTGGCCAGACCCGCGACGGCCGCTGGCTGGTCGGCTACGGCGTGGCCTCGGCCTTCCGCAACAGCCCGGTGATGAAGTCCGCCGCGCGGGTCAGGCTCACCGGCGACGGCAAAGTCGTCGTCGAAACCGACATGACCGATATCGGCACCGGCAGCTACACCATCATCGGCCAGACCGCGGCCGAGATGCTGGGCGTGCCGCTCGACCGGGTCGAGGTGCGCCTCGGCGACTCCAGCTTCCCGACCTCCGCCGGTTCCGGCGGCCAGTGGGGCGCCAACAGCTCGACCTCGGGCGTGTACGCCGCCTGCGCCAAACTGCGCGAGCAGGTCGCCGCCAAGCTGGGCGTCAAGGAAAGCGAGGCCGAATTCGTCGACGGCAAGGTGCGTGCGGCAGGCCGCGACCTGCCGCTGGCCCAGGCGGCCAGCGGCGGCGAACTGGTGGCCGAGGACACGATCGAATTCAGCGGTGGCCTGGACAAGAAGAACCAGCTGTCGACCTTCGGCGCCCACTTCGTCGAAGTGGCGGTCGATCCGGTCACCGCCGAAGTGCGGGTGCGGCGCATGCTGGCGGTGTGCGCGGCCGGGCGCATCCTGAACCCGAAGCAGGCGCGCAGCCAGGTGATCGGGGCCATGACGATGGGCGTCGGCGCCGCCCTGATGGAACACCTGGTGGTCGACAAGCGGCTCGGCTTCTTCGCCAACCACGACCTCGCCACCTACGAGGTGCCGGTGCATGCCGATATCCTGCACCAGGAAGTCGTCTTCTTGAAGGAAGAAGACGAGCTGTCCTCGCCGATGAAGGCCAAGGGCGTCGGCGAACTCGGTATCTGTGGGGTCGGCGCCGCGGTGGCCAATGCGATCTACAACGCCACCGGGGTGCGCGTACGCGACTATCCGATCACGCTCGACAAGCTGATCGAGAAGATGCCGCTGCCGACCTGACGCGTCAGGCGGCGTCCGGCGCGTCGCCGTCGGCCACTACCCGATTGCGGCCGCCGCGCTTGGCCGCGTACAAGGCCTTGTCGGCGGCCTCGATCAAGGCCTCCGGTGCGTTCAGGCGCTCGCGCTCGAAAGCCGCCACGCCGATGCTGAGCGTGACCTGCGGATGGTGGGCGGCGGGCGCCTGGGCCAGCCCCAGGCCGGCGACGTGGGCGCGGATGCGGTCCGCCAATACCCGTGCCTGCTCGAGCTTGGTGTCGGGCAGCACGGCGGCGAATTCTTCGCCGCCGTAGCGCGCCGCCAGGTCGGCCGGCCGCTTGAGCATGGCCGCCAGTTCCTGCGCCACCATGGTCAGGCAGCTGTCGCCCTGCTGGTGGCCGAAGTGGTCGTTATAGGCCTTGAACGAATCGATGTCTATCAGCAGCAGCGCCAGCGCGCCGCTGCCACGCTGTGCGCGCCGCAGTTCGCGCTCGAGGGCGACATCGAAATGGCGCCGGTTGGCGATGCCGGTCAGGCCATCGATATAGGAGCGTGCGCGCAGCGATTCGGCATGTTCCAGCAGGCGCCGTTCGCGCACCGCCGTGCCGCTGACGTCGCGGATCTCGACCAGGCAGAAGCGCCGGCCGTCCTCGTCGAAGGGCGTGACCGCGATCGCCTGGTCGATCAATACGCCATCGAAACTGCCTGGCTCGCGCAGCGGGAACGGTGTCCGGTCGCCGGACGAGGCGACGTGCCCGGTGGCCGTGCCTTCCAGCAGCGCCGCCAGGATCGCGGCCTCGACCCGCGAAGCGCGCAGGCCGGGGAAGACGTCGGTCAATGCCTGGCCCAGCACCCGCGCTGCGCCGCGGCCAGAGCGCGGCACCAGCCAGCCATTCCAGACGACGATGCGGCTATCCTGGTCGAGCACGATCAGGCCGCAATCGACGAGGTTGAGCACCCGCGCCGGCAAGCTGCCTGGGGTTTCTGGTTTGCTTGGATTCACGGATCGGTAAAAGTTGAATATAGGAAACAATTCAAATCATACCGGAAATTCCAGGACTTGCGGAAGCGACAAGATAGTCGCCGGCCGCGACGGCGGACTCAGGCCGGCGAATCGAGCATATGCCAGGCCATCGCCACGCACACGATGGCCACGAAGAACAGCAGGCCGAACACGAAGATGCGCATCGAATTGGCCAGGCCCGTCACGGCCCGGTTGGCGCTGTCATTGAGCTTGCCGCGCCGGCGCGCCCCGTTCAGCAGCATCGAGATGAAAATGAACAGGGTCGCGCAGATCAGTACCAGTTTCATGGTTCAGGTGCGCACCGCCACCAGCACCAGGGCGACCACCGCCAGCAGCGCCGACAGGCCGGCCGTCACGCCGAGCCAGGTGATTTTCTGGCGCTGCACGTCGATCTTGGCGATCAGTTGCGCGTTCTGGTCGGCCAGGTTGGCGATCAGCTCGGAGGCCGAGCGCATCTGGTTGCGCAGGTCGGTGAGCTCCGCATCGTTCTGCTCGGCGCGGGCGATCAGCAGGCCGATGATATCGTCTTCCTGGGCGGCCATCTCGGGCGTGAGCCCGGTCGCGGGGTCCACCGCGCCCGATTTGCGATTGACCGTGTCCCACAAACGGCGCGCGCCGGTCGCCACCTGGGGCGCGGCGCTGATCACGTCGCTCCATGGGACGGTCTTCAATACGGTCCACCAACCTGCTGCCATACCTGCTCCTTGTCAATCATATTATCCGGAGCATACCATCGCGCGACGGCGCGGCCAAACGCCGCACGCCGTGGCGCGTGGCGCGTGCTGCCCGGTGACGGCTTGCGCTACCATCGGATCATGTGTGGACGATTCGACCAGAGCCAGACGGCTCGCAACTATGCCAACGCGATCGGCTGGCTAGACGCCGTGTACGACAGCGAGTCCGATCCGGCCTATAACGTGCCGCCCGGCACCTACCGGCCCGTGCTGCACATCCAGGACGGCGAGCGGCGGGTCGACGATGTGTACTGGAGCTATCAGGCGCGATGGGCCAAGGGCAAGGTGCCGGTGACGATCAATGCCCGCCTGGACAAGCTCACCAACCGCTACTGGCGCGGCCTGCTCAAGTCGGGTCGCGCGCTGGTGCCGGCCGAGGGCTGGTATGAATGGACGGGCGAGAAAGGCCACAAGCAGCCCTGGCATATCCACCGTAAGGACCGCGCGCCGCTGTTCATGCTGGCGCTGGCCAACTTCGGGACGTTTACCGAGAACCGCGCCGAGGCCGGTTTCGTGCTGGTGACCGACGATGCCACGGGCGGCATGCTCGACGTCCACGACCGGCGGCCGGTGGTGCTGGACGCGCGCGATGCCGAGACCTGGCTCGACCCGGCGCTGTCGAGCGAAGAGGCGCTGGCATTCGCCCGCCGCGCCGCCCTGCCCTCGGATGCTTTCGAATGGCATGCGGTCAGCACGCTCGTCAACCGGGCCGGGCTGGGTGGGGCCGAGGTGACGCAGCCGGTCGATCTCGATGGTCAATAAAGGCGCCCCGGAGGCGCGCGCATCCGGGGCGTTCAGGCTGGCGGCGCTGCCGCCGGCATCAAGGACCGATCAACGCTGGTAGGCGCCCAGGTCGATGCTGCTGCCACGCGCCTTGCCGTCGATATCGACTTTCGGCGCATAGGTCGAAAGGCCGCGGCCGACTGCCGGCGAGCTTGCCGTCAGCTTGTAGTCCGGCGTTGCCGCGGCACGCGAGTAGCCGGCGAACAGCGGTTCCGAGCTGATGGTGCCGGTATGGGTCAGGCCATTGCGCAGCTGGAAGTTATAGGTCGTGTTCTTGGTGACCAGGTTGTTTTTGTAGGTGTTGCCCTTGCCGGTCGTACCTTGTTCCGAGATGCCGTACTTGTTGTCGTACACGATGTTGTTGTGCACGTGAACATTGTTGGCGCCCGCCTTCGTGAAGTAGAAGTCGCCACCGCCCACGATGATGCCGAACACCGACGAGCTCACCGTATTGTTGACGATCTGGACGTCGGTCGCGTCATGCCACAGGTGAATCGCAGCCGAGCCGACGCGGTAGACGATATTGTTCTTGATGTTGCCCGAAGTGCTGTGATAGATGCCCTGGACATAGGTGCAGCCGGCCGGGCCGATATCGTGCACGACGTTGCCGATCACATCGCCTTTCACGCCCTTGTAGTAGCTGTCCACGCCGATCGCCGAACCGCCGGCGCTATTGCACGGAATGGTGGTCGCCATATGGTGGACGCGGTTGCCTTCGATGACATTGTACGAACCGCCGGTATAGATGCCGTGGACCCACTTGGTGCCGCTGCCGAGCTTGCTGCCGTCGACGTCGAAGCCGATGATGCTGACGTAGTTGCCGCGGTTGTCCCAGGCGCTGTTATTGGTCGAGTTGGCCGGCGGGACGATCTTCGCACCCCACTTGGTGGTCGAGACCCAGTAGATGCGGCTGCTTGCGGTGCCGTTGGCGGTCGTCTTGAAGCCGCCGGCATAGGTGCCCGGTGCAACGAACACGGTGGTGCCGGCCTTGGTGACGGCCTTGGCGGCGCGCGCCAGGGTCTTGAACGGTGCGGCCTTGGTGCCGGCTGCGGTGTCGGAACCGGTCGGCGAGACGTAGAAGTTGTTCGGGGTGGCCGGGACCATGCTCGGGCCGGCGACAGGACCTGGATTACGCTTGGCGTATTCGGGGCTGCTCTTGATCTGCGCTTCGACGTTTGCCAGGCTGTAGCCACGATTCACCGCCTGGGTCCAGTACTGCAGGCCGCCCGCATCCGGTTCGCGACCGAGCAGGGTCAGGTACAGCTGGCGCACTTGTTCCTGGGCCGAGGCGGTCGCGCTGGCGACCGCGGCAGGCGCCGCGCTGTGCGGGGCCGTGGCGGCCTGGGCCGATGCGGTGGCGGCGAGCATGAGGACTGCTGCGGCGGCGCCGGTCAGGTTGGTGCGGAAGTTCGAGGCGATCATGGTGCTGCTCTTCATCTGAGGTTTCCTTCTAATCCGGTAAATATCCGGGCAATGGAGGGGCCACGCGCAGGGCGCGGCGGTCCACGCGGGGGCGTGGGCTGCTCCTGATGTGTAGAAGCGAACGGGGCGCGTGCGCCCGTCCACGAGAATCGCCAGCTGGCGCTGGCGTAGGTGACGCCGGATGAAGCTGGCCGGGGCTGGCTTCGGTCCGGGTCGATGCTGCTGGGGTGCTGCTGGGGTGCTGCCAGGTGCTGCTTAGCGCTGGTAGGCGCCGAGGTCGATGGCGGCGCCGCGCGCCTTGCCGTCGATGTCGACCGTCGGCGCGTAGGTTGCCAGGCCGCGGCCGACTGCCGGCGAGCTCGCCGTCAGCTTGTAGTCGGGCAGCGCTGCAGTGCGCGAGTAGCCGGCGAACAGCGGTTCCGAGCTGATGGTGCCGGTATGGGTCAGGCCGTTACGCAGCTGGAAGTTATAGGTCGTGTTCTTGGTGACCAGGTTGTTCTTATAGGTGTTGCCCTTGCCGGTCGTGCCCTGCTCCGAGATGCCGTACTTGTTGTCGTACACGATGTTGTTGTGCACGTGAACATTGTTGGCGCCGGCCTTCGTGAAGTAGAAGTCGCCGCCGCCCACGATGATGCCGAACACCGACGAGCTCACCGTGTTGTTGACGATCTGGACGTCAGTCGCGTCATGCCACAGGTGGATCGCAGCCGAACCGACGCGGTACACGATATTGTTCTTGATGGTGCCCGAGGTGCTGTGATAAATGCCCTGGACATAGGTGCAGCCGGCCGGGCCGATATCGTTGACCACGTTGCCGATCACGTCGCCTTTCACGCCCTTGTAGTAGCTGTCCACGCCGATCGCCGAGCCGCCGGCGCTGTTGCACGGAATGGTGGTCGCCATATGGTGCACGTGGTTGCCTTCGATGACGTTGTACGAACCGCCGGTATAGATGCCGTGGACCCACTTGGTGCCGCTGCCGAGTTTGCTGCCGTCGATGTCGAAGCCGATGATGCTGACATAGTTGCCGCGGTTGTCCCAGGCGGTGTTATTGGTCGAGTTGGCCGGCGGGACGATCTTGGCGCCCCACTTGGTGGTCGAGACCCAGTAGATGCGGCTGCTTGCGGTGCCGCTGGCCGTAGTCTTGAAGCCGCCGGCATACGTGCCTGGTGCAACGAAGACGGTGGTGCCGGCCTTGGTCGCGGCCTTGGCGGCGCGGGCCAGGGTCTTGAATGGCGCTGCCTTGGTGCCGGCGGCGGTGTCGGAACCGGTCGGCGAGACGTAGAAATTGTTCGAGGTGGTCGGGATCGTGGCGGCGTTGGCCGACATGGCGGCGGCCAGCAGAGCGACGGCGCCGGCAGCGCGGGTGACGTTGGAACGGATCGAAGCGGAGGTAGCGAAAGCGTGCATGAATGTGTCTTACCCTAATTAAACAATGTAACCCTTTGAGCGCTGGAAACTTCCTAAGTTCAACTTTTTTTGAGAAATTTTTTCTGCGGGCACTAAATTTTTTGGGGCAATGTTTCTATGGAAATTGAATACTCAGCAGTTCGGCATCCGGAAAAAGCGGGCGTGAGGCAGGAAAATCGATTGGGAGGATGCGGCGCGCCACACCATCGGCGCGTGCGGCGGCACGCGCGAGAGGTGGAAGGTGGAAGATGGAAAGTGAGAGGTTGACCAGAGGCCACGGGCCATGGCGGCCCGGGCGAAAAAAACCGATCAGAACTGGTTGGCGCCGATATCGATGCTGGCGCCGCGCGCTTCGCCTTCGATATCGTTGGCGGGCGCATACGTCGCCAGGCCGCGGCCGATCGCCGGCGAGCTTGCAGACAGTGCGAAGCGGGCGATACCCGTGGCGCGCGCCGTGGCGGCGAACAGCGGCGCCGAGCCGACGGTCGCGCTATGGCTCAAGCCATTACTCAGCTGGAAGTCGACAACCGTGTTCCCGTTGACCAGGTTGTTCTTGTAAGTATTGCCACGGCCCGTCGTACCCTGCTCCGAAATGCCGTACTGGTTGTCGACCACGATATTGTTGTGCACCTGGACGTCGTCGGCCCCGGCGCTGGTGAAATAGAAGTCGCCGCCGCCCACGATGATGCCGAACATCGACGACGCCACCGTATTGTTGACGATCTGGACGTCGCGCGCGTCGTGCCACAGATGAATCGCGGTCGACGCGATGCCGTAGACGACATTGTTCTTGACGGTGCCCGAGGTGCTCATATAGATGCCCTGAACATGGGTGCAGCCGGTCGGGCCGATATCGTGCACCAGGTTGCCGAGCACGGCGCCCTGGACGCCGCGGTAATAGCTGTCCACGCCGATCCCCGAGCCGCCGCCGCCGTTGCAGCCGATGGTGGTGGCAACATCGTGCACATGGTTGCCCTCGATCACGCTGAAGGAACCGCCCGTATAGATGCCATGGGTCCATGTGGCGCCGCTGGCGGGTGCGCTGCCATCGACGTCGAAACCGATGATGCTGACGTAGTCGCCGCGGTTGTCCCAGGCGCTGTTACTGCTGGAGCGCGCCGGCGGCACGATCCTGGCGCCCCACTTGGTGGTCGAGATCCAGTAGATGCGCTCGCTTGCCGTGCCGCTGGCCGTGGTCTGGACACCGCCGGCATAAGTGCCCGGGGCAACCCAGACCGTGGTGCCGGCCCTGGTCGCGGCCTGGGCGGCGCGCGCCAGGGTCTGGAACGGCGCGTCCTGCGTGCCGGCAGCCGTGTCGGCCCCGCTCGGCGACACATAGAAATTGTAGGGGGTAGCCGGCGGCGCGGCTTGCGCCGCCAGGGTGGCGCCCAACAGGGCTGCGGTGCTGGCCGCGCGTGCCAGTCGGGTGTGGACGGTCGACGTCCGGGTGAACGAAGTTGTCATGATGTGATTCCCAGGTCTGGCCTGGCGCTCGCCAGGCATTTGCGAGAGACAACATGTCCCCAGCGCGCTGCATCGAGCGCGACGGTCCACGGGCGTGGTCTCGCGGGTTGTGACAGGAGACGGCTCATGCAGCGCCGTGGATCAGTACCGGCGCCCGGTGACGCGCCTGCCGTGGCAGGCACAGGGATGGTGAAGCGTGGTTCCTACGCGGCAGGTGGCTGGGTGGCTTGCTGGCCGTCGGCGCTGGATGCCGCCGTCGTGCCCTGGATGGCGGCATCGGATGACGGTGCCGCGGAGTTGGCCTGATAACCGTTGAGATTGAATTCGTTCGTTGCCGGCGCGGGGCCGGCAGCGGTCGGATCGGCCGGCACGGCATTGGCGATGCCGGGGTCGGCGGGCAGGACCGCAGGCGCCGGCGCTTCCTGCGCGGCCGCATCGGCGGCCACCTGGGCCGTCGCTTCGGGCGCCGTTTCCTGGACGACTGCGTTTGGCGTGGCGGCATTGGCGCCCGCCACACCCGTGGTCCCGGCGCCCGATTCCTCCATGATGTCGCCGGCCGTCACGCCAGCCAGCGACTGCTGGCCGCCGGTCTCGTCGACAGCACCGCCACAGGCGGTGAGCAGGATGGCGGCGCTGCAGCACAGCGCAGCCTTGACACGGAGTGATAAAGCGAAGGTCACGGTTTTGTTCATCGAAAGTTCCTTACCTCAGTTAAACAATGTACCCGTTTGACTGAGGGAAACTTCCTAAGTTCAAATCATTTCGAGAAATATTTACGCGCCATATCAGAACTCCAAACGATTTTCCCTCATGGAACTCGAACGCCAACATGATCTAGATCGAACTGCGAATGAAACAAAACGTCGCGCTCGGCAGTCTTATCCCTCGGCTACTTAACGCGAGGTGATTTCAATGGGCGAATACATGCAAATCCGGGGCATGCTGCAAGATGGCGAAGAATATGCCGGTCTCATCTTGGGCAAGGACGAACCCGACTACCACCTGGTGCTCTTGCCAGGCGACTCAGCCGACGTCAGTTGGCCTACTGCCGTCGAATGGGCCAGTGGCCATGGCGGCGCGCTGCCGACGCGGCGCGAACTGGCCCTGCTGTTCGCGAACCTGCGCGAATCGTTCGAGCGCAACTGGTACTGGTCGAGCGAGCCGCACGCCACCCGCGTGCAGCTGGTCTGGGGCCAGAATTTCGCGAGCGGCATCCAGACCATCTATGGCCGGCCATATCGCGGGCATGCGCGCGCGATACGGCGGATCAGTACGGCGGCCTGAACGAGCGCAACGGGGCGCGATTGGGCGCGGCGCTCCAGGGCGCCGGCGCGCCGGCGCGACCGCTCAGGGCTTCGGCACGCTCGACCGGCCGATCTCCTGCTCCATATTGGCCAGATACCAGGCGGTCGCCGTCATCAGAGCCACGTGGCGGCGCAGGATGTCGGGATCGACCTTGTCCAGGGTGTCGGCCGGCGTGTGGTGGTAGTTGAAATAACTCGAGGTGTCGACCACCGGCGCGAAGCTCGGCACGCCCGCGCGCTCCAGGCCGGCCAGGTCGCCGGTCGCCAGCACGTCCTGGCGCTGGAACACATTGGCGCCGATCGGCTGCAGTGCCGCCTGCAAGGGTGCGAACAGCTTGACCGACTGTGGCATGACGCTGGCGCGCAGGCCGAATGGACGGCCGACGCCGTTATCGCTTTCGATGGCGCCAAAGTGCTTGCCTGCGTTCGCCTGTTCGGCGGCAAGGTAGGTACTCGCCCCGCGCTGGCCGTTCTCTTCGTTCATCCAGGCGATGAAGCGGATGGTGCGGCGGGGGCGGTAGTCGAGCTTCTTGAGCACGTCGAACACGGCCATCGCGCTGGCGACGGCCGCGGCATCGTCATGCGCGCCCGGCGACAGGTCCCAGCTATCGAGGTGGCCCGAGACGATCACGATCTCGTCCGGCTTGTCGGTGCCCGGCAGGTCGGCGATCACATTGAAGCTGTCGGCGTCCGGAAGGTTTTGCGGGGTCAGCACCAGCTTCATGCTCAGCGGGCCGCGCCTGGCCAGGCGCGCCATCAGCATCGAGTCCTCCGCCGTCACGGCCGCGGCGGGAATGCGCGCGCCATCGACCAGGCCCGACGAGCCCGTATGTGGCAGGCGATAGGCCGCGCCGCCCACCGACCGCACCAGCGCGCCGACCGCGCCGAGTTCGGCCGCCATGCGCGGGCCGTTGCGGCGGTAGGCCGAACCCTGTCCATAGGCGTGGCCGGCCAGGCCGCGGTCGGCCATGTGCTGGTCGAAGGCCACGTCGAACAGCACGATCTTGCCTTTCACTTCCGCGGCGCGCGTCTTGAGCTCGTCGAAACTTTTCAATACCAGCACCGGCGCCACCAGGCCCTCGGCCGGGGTCGCGCCCGAACCGCCCAGCGCGGCCAGCACCACGCGCTGGGTCACGCCCTGCGGGCGGCCGGTGTAGTCGACCAGCTCGCCGGTCTCGATGCCGCGCACCCAGTGCGGCACTTTCACCGGCTGCAAGGTCACCCTGGCGCCGAGCTTGCGCATGGCCTCCGCCACCTGGGTCACCGCCGCCGCCGCGCCCGGCGAACCGGACAGGCGCGGCCCGATCAGGTCGGTCATGTCTTCGGTGCGTTGCCAGGCGTAATCGCTGCTCATCGCCGTATCGCGGATCTTGGCGAGCGCGGCGGGGTCGTTGCCGGGGCTGGCGGCCAGGGCCGGAATGGCCAGCAGCGCGGCGGCGATGACGCCCATGGCGGGCAGATGGCGGAGACGGAGGCTGGGTTTCATGCAAAGAATCCTTGCTAATTCGAAAGGATTCAAACAATAGCGCATCCAGCACTATTTCGCCCTGTTTTCTTGCCGTAAGTACACCTCACATGCGACCACGACCAGCTCAGGCCGGCACCAGCCGCACCAGCGTGATTTCGGAAGGCGCGCCGAAGCGCTTCGGCGGTCCCCAGTAGCCGGTGCCGCGGCTGGTATACACCCACATATCGCGCACCCGGTTCAGGCCGGCGACGAAGGGCTGCTGCAGCGGCACGAACAGGTTCCACGGGAAGAATTGGCCGCCGTGCGTATGGCCCGACAATTGAAGGTCGAAGCCGGCGGCGGCGGCCTCTGGTGCGCTGCGCGGCTGGTGGGCCAGCAAGACCCGCGCCGCGGCGTCCGGCGGCGCGCCATGGGCCGCGCGCTGCGGATCGCTCTTGTGCTCGGGGTGGAAATGGTGGGCGGTGAAGTCGGCGACGCCGGCGATGACGAGGGCGGCGTCGCCGCGCCGGCGCACCACGTGTTCGTTCATCAGCACCGTCAGGCCCAGGCGCCGCACCTCGGCAATCCACTCCAGTGCGCCGGAATAGTATTCGTGGTTGCCGGTGACAAAGAACACCCCATCGTTCGCCTTCAGGCGCGCCAGCGGTTCGGTATGCATGGCCAGACGCTGCACGCTGCCGTCGACCAGGTCGCCGGTGATCGCGATGGCGTCCGCGCCCAGCGCATTGACCTTGTTGACGATGGCGTTCAAGTAGGGCCGCTTGATGGTGGGGCCGACGTGGATGTCCGAGATCTGGACGATGGCATAGCCGTCGAGGGCGGCCGGCAGGCCGCGGATCGGCACGTCGACCCGCACCACCCGCGCCACCCGGCGCGCGTTGACGTAGCCGACCACCGTCACCGCCAGCGCCACGAGGGGAACGGCGAGCGCGCTGGCGTGGACCAGCGCGGGCGACAGCGCGCCGAAGGGCAGCAGCGCCAACAGGATCAGGTCGCGCAGCAGGGTCGCGACCAGCAGCGACGAGAACAGGCCCATCGACAGCAGGCCCAGCCAGCCGACAAGGCCCGACCAGCGCCGCCGCCGCAGGGAAGACGACATCAGACCAACCGGCACCAGCGCGCCCAGGACGACCAGTGCGACAGTGCCGGCGAGATTGCCGGCCAGGCCCAGCCCCAGGTCGGGCAGCAGGCGCAGGCCGATATAGACCAGCAACAAGGCCAGCAGGGACAGGACGACGACGAAGCTACGGCTCGGGCGCATGGCAAGGGTGCGGTGACAGTGGTCGTGCCTAGATGGGGCGTCCGTCGCCGCTTGCAAGGCGGAATGTTACCGGCTGAGATGCAGTTGTAAAAAACTGTATTAACGGATGGAACAATTCGGGCCCGGGAATATAGTACGTCCATACCCGGTGTCGCAGTCATCATCCCGATCTCCGCCAGGGTAAAAGGAAAGACCATGTTGAAATCGACAACCCTTGGTGCTGTGCTGCTGGCCGCTGTCGCGGTATCGCCGGCGGCAATGGCCGGTGATCGTGGTACCAACACAGCCGTCGGCGCGGTGCTCGGCGCCGTCGTCGGCCACACCGTCGGCGGTACCGGCGGCGCCGTCGCCGGCGGCGTGATCGGCGCGGCAGTGGGCAACTCCATCAGCACCCGCGACGACCGCCGTCATTACGGCCACCACGGCGGCTACTACCAGTCGCAACCGGTGTACGTGCAGCCGCGCCCCGTGTACGTGGAGCCGCGTCCGGTCTACGTGCAGCCGCGCCCGGTCTACGTGGAATCGCGTCCGGTGTACGTCCAGCCACGCCCGGTGTACGTGCAACCGCGCCCGGTCTATGTCGAGCAGCGCGGACGCGGCTGGGACCGGCATGATCGCCATGACCGGCACGACCGCCACGATCGCTGGGATCGCGACGACCGCCGCGGCTACTACCGCTAAGGTCCAGCCACCGCCAGGCCAACAAGCCGCGCACCGCGCGGCTTTTTCATTGGCCCTCCGCTAGTCCCCCGCATCGGCGCCGTGCGCCAGGATCGGGGGACACCATGTACGAAGCAGGCACCGTCGTTTCGCTGGCCGGCGGCCAGTATCGCTTGCGCGAGGCCTTGGCCAGTTCGGCCTATGGCGTCGTCTGGCGCGCCGACAGCCTGCACGCCACCGGCAGCGTCGCCCTCAAGCTGGTCAACCTGGAACAGATGGCGCGCGCGCCATCCGGCCTGCGCGCGCGCTGGCTGGCCTGCGCAGCCACCGAGATCGCCTTCCTGCGCGGCCTGGCGCCGTGGGACGGGCGCCACATCGTGCGCCTGCTCGACAGCGGCGAGCATGCCGGCATGCCGGCCATGGCGCTTGAACTGCTCGACGGCGACCTGGCCGCCTGGCTGCAGCGCGAAGCGGCGCATGGCCGCGCCCTCGCACCTGACCGCGCGCTGGCCTGGGTCGGCCAGGTCAACCAGGCGCTGGCCAAGGTCCATGCCAACGGCTGGCGCTATCTCGACCTCAAGCCCGGCAACCTCCTGCTCGACGGGGCGAGCGACAGCGTCAAGCTGGCCGATTTCGGCACCAACCGCCGCCTCGACGACCTGCGCGCCCACACCTACGCCGGCACCGCCAACTGGCAGGCGCCGGAACAGTTCTTCCCCGACGCCGGCGGCTACGCCACCGAGGCCCGCACCGACTACTTCGCCCTCGGCGGCCTGCTCTACTACCTGGTGTGCGGCCGCCTGCTGCGCTACAGCAGCGCCTGCGGCCAGGCCTGGCAGGCGCACGGGCGCGACGCCGCGGCCAGCCTGCTGGCCGAACGCCATGGCCGTCCCGCCGTGCTGCAGGCCGACGAAGCGGCGCTGTTCGCCGGCCGCCTGGGTGCCGGCGCCGCGGCCGGCCTGGCGCTGTTGCGCGCCCTGCTGGCCGAACGCCCCGCCGAGCGCCCGCGCCACGCGCTCGACATCAGCCGCGGCCTGGCGGACACGCTTGCCGCCATGCAGGCCGCGCCGCTACGGAGCGCCGCATGAAGATGCAGCGCCCATCCCTCGGCAGTTCCCTCGCCTGGTCCCTGCTGGCGCTGCTGTGCGCCGTGCAGCTGCTGGCCCTGGCCAGGGCGCCGGCCGCCTGGACCCCGGCCAGCATCGCCGTGACCCTGGCACCCGGCGAGGCGATCGTGCTGGGCCGCCAGGAACTGGGCGCCCCGCGCGCCGCCGCGCGCCAGCTGGTGCTGCGGCGCGCGCTCGATGGCCGCTGGCTGCTGCGGAACTTCGAGCCGCGGCAGCCGCTGGTGCTGCGCCGTGGCGAAGCGCGCGAGCGCAGCAGCGAGCTGCCGCTCGCTGCCGGCCAGCGCATCCAGGCCGGGGCCCTGCGCTTGCAGGTGGTGGCGGCCGAAGCCGGCCGGGTCACCCTGCACGACGGCGAACAGACCTGGACCTACGACGGCGCCACCGTGCTGCGCGACGGCGAGCCGCAGCCGGCCTGCCCCGACACGCCGCTATCGGCGCGCGCGGTTGCAGCCTGGAACCGCTGGCTGCCGCAGGCGCTCAGCCTGGCCCGTCCGGTGGGCCTGGGTGGCCTGCTCTACTGCGGCAACCGCATCGCCGCCGGCGCGCTCGAAGCGGGCGACGCCACCCTGCTGCGCCAGGCCGATGGCCGCATCGCCCTGGCGGCGCGCGGCGCCCAGCCGGTGCTGGTCGCGAGCGGCGCAGCCTGGCAGGACGCCGCCCGGCGCGAACTGCCGCTGGCCGGCGTGGACGCCTTCGCCGTCGGCCGCACCCTGTTCACCCTGGCCGACGACGGCGCCACCCTGCGCCTGACGCCGTCGCGCCAGGTCGCGCTGGCTGCCGCACCTTCCAGGCTGCTGCCCGCCGCGGTGAGCTGGCGCTGGGAACGGCGCGACCACTTTTCACTGCCCGCCCCACCGCCGCTGGCCTGGGCCGCGGCGCTCGCCGTGTTGCTGGCAGCCCTGGCGCTACTGGCGCCGCAGCTGCGCCAGCGCCAGGACCGCGTTCGTCCACTTGCGGCGGCGCTGCTGGCCGCCACCGCCATGCTGCTGCTGGTAAGCCAGCGCAGCGCCGGCGCGCCGGGCGCCGCCGTCTCGCTGCTGCTGGGATGGGCCGCGCTGTGGCTGGCCATGCTCTACCCGCGCCGCGCGGCGCTGCTGCCCTCCAGCGCCGTGCTGCTGCTCGGCGCCGGCCTGCTGGTGCAGCTCGAGATGGGACTGGGGGCGGGCGACACCGCCTGGCTGCGCCACTTCCAGAACACCACCGCGCTGCTGGGTCTCGGCCTGCCGGGCGCCCTGCTGCTGCTGTCCTGCTTCGCCCGCGGCGCCGTGTCGCGCCCGGTCACCGAGCGGGTGCTGCTGGTCTTCGCCGGGCTGGCACTGGGCGGCCTGCTGCTGCAGGTCTGCTTCGGCAGCGAGACCGGCGTGTTCGACATCCAGCCCTTCGAGTTCGCCAAGTTCGCGCTGGCCGCGCTCAGCGCGCACTGCCTCGCGCTGGCCGCCGGCGGCGCTGGATACGAGCGGCGCGACTGGCGCTTCTGGCTGCACATGGCGGCGCCGGTGCTGCTGTTTATGTTCCTGCTGGCGGCGGCGCTGGTGCGGGTCGACGATTATTCGCCGCTGGTATTGCTGCTGGTGTGGAGCGGCGCGATGCTGCTGGCCTGGTGCGCCAGCCGCGGACGGCGCGCGGCGCTGGCCTCGATCGCCGTCGCCGCCTGCCTGCTGGCGGCCGGCGGCGCGGCAATGCGCGCCGGCGGCGACCTGCTGGGCGCCTTCGGCTTCTATCCCGAGCGCTTCCAGGTCTGGAGCGAACCCACCATCCACCCGCACACCGGCCAGCAGATGCTGCAAGGCAGCCGCGCCATCGTCCAGGGCGGCTGGTTCGGCGCGGACGGGCTGCTCGGCATGGCGACCTTGGGCGGCGCGGCCGGCGAGGCACTCGCGATCCCCGCCATCCAGGACGACTTCGCGCCGTCCTTCCTGCTGCACCGCCACGGCCTGGCCGCGGGGCTGGCCCTGTGGACCCTGCAGGCGCTGTTCCTGGCGGCCCTGCTGCGCGCCGCCGCCGGGGCCTGGCATGGCGCCCAGGGCGCCCGGGACTTCCGGCGCGCCTGGATCGGCCGCTTCCAGTGCTTCGCCCTGTGCGGCGGCGCGGCCTTCGTCGCCGGCCACCTGCTGCTGTCGTGGGGCACCAACCTGGCGATGTTCCCGATCATGGGCCAGCCCATGAGCTTCCTGTCGGCGGGCGGTTCGCACCTGCTGTTTTTCATCTGCCCCCTGCTAGCGTTCGGCATGGCGAGCAACCAGTTCAACGAGGAGAATCCATCATGCCGGTCTATGTCCAACACGAAGTCCTAGGCAAGGTCCAGGACGTGTTCAATGCCGACGCCCTGTGGCAGGCGCCTGGCCTGGCGCTGTTCGCGCGCCGTCCGCTGCTGCGCGACCTGCTCGAGCGCTCGCCGCGCGAGCAGCGCGGGCGCGCCGCCACGCGCTGCTTCTCGCACGTGACCCTGGTGCTGCCGCAGGACGAGGTCGACGACGACCGCCACCTGACCCGCGGCGCCCGGGTGCGCGACCTGGCGCAGTCGCTGGCCGCGCTGCACCAGAAGGATTTCGGCGACCTGCTCGGCGGCGACGAAGTGCGCTACCACGTGCTGGGCAGCGACGGCATCGCCCCGGGCGAGGTGCAGGTCAAGTTCGGCCACGCCGTCTACCTGCCGGCGCCGGGCGAGCAAGTGCAGTACACCGTGACTGCTTCGCGCGACAGCGCGATCTGGCAGCCGGTGTGCGCGATCTATCCGAACCAGCGCCTGACCCTCGTCGGCCAGGACGCGGCCAGCGCCACCTTCGCCGTGCCCGGCTGGCCGTTCGGCGCGGACGGCGGCCTGCTGCTGGTGAACGACGGTCCGGACGCGCCGCTGGAACTGCAAGTGCGTCCCAAGGACAGTTTCGAGTGCCGCTTTGACGCCGCCAACGGTTACTACGTCTTGCGCGGCAAGGGCGCCAGCGCCCAGCGCCTGCTGCTCAAGATCGCCCGCGCCCATGCCGGCGTCCGCCCGCAGCCGGCGCCAGTCGCCACGCCGAGCGCGCCGCCGCAGCGCAGCCCCGCCGTGTGGAAGGCCCGCACGCCCAGCGCCACCCCGCCAGC
Organism: Telluria beijingensis; assembly: GCF_030770395.1. Lineage (GTDB taxonomy): Bacteria > Pseudomonadota > Gammaproteobacteria > Burkholderiales > Burkholderiaceae_D > Telluria > Telluria beijingensis. The sequence continues at coordinate 5,385,899 of NZ_CP132480.1, forward strand.
GGCCGACCTGACCGCGATGCCCGTGGCCACCCCCGCGCCGGTGCCGAAGGCCGCAACCCCGGTGGCCGAGCTGGATGCCACCTACGCCCCGGTGGCGCGCCACCGCATCGCGCTGGCCGCGCTGGCCCTGCCGCGCCTGAGCCGCTACCGCGAGACCGGCGCCCAGGCGATGGAAGTCGGCCTCGATGCCCAGCTGATGCCGAGCGCGCCGGGCAAGGATAACCTGATCCGCTTCGCGGTCGACGAGGCCGACGAACTGCATGCGATCACCTCCGCCGGCCGCCAGCGCATCGCCGTGCCGTCGCAGTTTTCCCCGCTCGATAACGCCAGCATCCGCCTGCTGGCGGTGCAGCAGCAACTGGCCGAGCGCTATAGCGCGCTGCTGGTGCTGCCAAAGGGGCCGTCGCAGCCGGCGGCGGCCGGCACCCGCCTGACCTTCGGGCGCGGCATGCCGGCGCTGGGTGCGCTGCGCGTGCTCGACACGCCGCAATTCGTGCGCCACGGGGACGGCGCGCCGGCCGCCAGCGCCGACCGCCTCGGCCTGTCGCGCAATGCCTTCAGTTGGGAAGCGTCGAGCGACGGCCTGCGCGTGGCGCGCCTGTCGCCGACCCAGGCGCTGTACCACCTGGACGAGCACCTCGCCCTGGTGGCCCAGGTCGAGACCGCGACCCAGGAGCAGCCCTACCTGATCCCGCCGGGTCATCACCTGGTGGCCGGCCACTACGTGCTGCGCTTCGACGCCTGAGCCGCCGATGGTTTCCATGACCCACGTGGCCGCCTTTGGCGCCGCCCTGGTGCTGACCCTGTGCGCCTGCGCCTGGCTCACGCCGCGCGCCTGGTGGCGGCGCCCGACCGCGCGCACGCTGGGTGTGCTCGGACTCGGCACGGCGGCCGGCGGGACCTTGCTGCTGGCCCTGTTCGGCAGCCCGGCCGCGCACCCGGTCGTCGGCCCGCAACCGGTCCTCGCCGCGCAGGCGCCGATGGATTCCGGCGCCGACGTGCCGGTGGCGGGCGCGCGCTACCGCACGCACGATGCGCTCAACCTGCGGGTGGCGGGCGGGGTCGGCGCCGAACGCCTGCTGGTGGTGCCTGCGGGCGCGCGGGTCGAGGCGACCGGCCGCCGCGACGGCGACTGGTGGCAGGTACGGGCAACAGTCGACGGCCAGGCGGTCGAAGGCTGGGCCAGCAGCCTGTGGCTGCGGCGGGCGGACGAAGGCCGCGGTTAGTCGCGGGCGGTGCGCCAGACCTGCCGTTTGGGCGGCGTTTCGTGCTTCGGACACGTGGTGAAGCGCTGCTTGCCGTGCATCTCGATCATCTCGATGCCGGTCGTCGGCGCCCGCTCGGTGATGCAGTAGGTGCCCCTGCCGGTGATGACCCGGGAACGGCGCGCGCCGTCGCCGGTATTGTTCACCAGTTCCTCGACCTTCGGCGCTTCGAACAGGCCGGGCGCCGCCATGGCGCGGGCATGTTCCATCCCTTCGCGCATGCGGATCTGCGGGCTGTCCGGCGGCGCGACGATCAGGGGTTTATTCTCTTTGCGCAGCGCGCGGTCGATGTCGCCGACGCTGCGCCGTGCGTTCGCCAGGATCTCGGCGGCGCTGGGCGCGGCGACTGGCGGCGCGGCGGCCGCTGCGTCGTCCACCATTAGCGCGGGAACGGGGTCGGCCCGGACCGCAGGCACTGCCGCAGCCTGGGGCCGGGCCGCTCGCGCCGGTTCGGCCGGCGCCGTCTCGACGCGCGGCGCCGGCGTAGAAGCAGGCGCCGGGGCGGGTAGCGACAGCCACAGCATCGCCTCGTCGCTGCCTTCATCCGTGCGCGGCGGCAGCTTGCCAGACAGTTGCCAGGCCACGATCAGGGCCAGGTGGACGCCCAATGTAACGGCGACGCCGGTGAAGCGGTCATGGCGGGCGCCGAACGCCGGCGGGAGCGATTGAGAGATGCTGGACATGGACCAGCAGTATAGCGAGCCAGCCGGGATGCACGCTCACCAATTCTAACCACCAACGATCGCGCGCACCGTCGCCATGTGCGTGGGGACGGACATGACCTCGAGCAGCAGTTCGCGCAAGCCATCCCAGACGATCTGCACGCCGAGGCACAGCAGGATGAAGGCGGTCAGGCGCAGGAAGACCGCCGTTCCGGCTTCGCCGATGAAACGCAGGAAGTGTTCGCCGTAGCGGAACGCGAGATACAGCAGCACGCCGATGACGGCCAGCGCCACCAGTGCGCCGCCCATGCGCGCCAGCGAGATCACGATCTGCGCGTCGTGCAGGGCGACGCCCACCGTGATGGCGACCGCGATCGAGGCCGGACCGCAGCTGATCGGAAAGGTCAGCGGATAGAAGGCCTGGCGCTGGGCATGGTCGGGCGTGAAGGCCTCGGCCAGCGCCGCCCGGCTGTCCGGCGTGCTCGGCGTCGCCCCGAGCAGGCGCCACGCCACGGACGCGAGGATCAGGCCGCCGCCGACGCGGACGATGGGCAGCGAGATGCCAAAGAAGTCCAGTACATACGAACCGATGAGCATCGAGCCCGTCATCAGCCAGAACATATTGCGCGCGATGCGGCGCGCCAGCAGCGTGCGGGTCGCGGGCGAGGCGCCTTCGGTCATGCTCAGGAAGATCGGCGCCGTGGCGGCCGGATTCAGGATCGGCAGCATGGTCACCAGTACGAACAAAAAACTCCTGGCCACGGCCAGTATCAACTCGAGGGTCATGGAAATGTAGGATGGGTCGTCGCCCCACACTCTACATGACGCGCGGCGGTCGCTAACGCACGGCTGGATGCGACCGTTCGACAGTCAGGTCCAATGCCATGCCTGGTCGTCGAATCCGATATTGAATGGCGTCAGGACGGCATTCCGGCCCGCCAGCGGCAAGGCGGTGTTGGTCGGATCGAACAGGACCGCGATCTCGATGCGGCGCCCCTCGACCATGACGGCGACTTTCTTCAAGAAGAGCAACGACATAACCATGCCGCCTGCCGTACCGACTGCCCGGGGAGTTGCCCGGCTCAGGTCCAGCCCGGCGGCCGTCGCGGCAAGTGCGGGAAGCTGCAAATAGTCGGCTCCCGTATCGACCAGGCATTTGTGGGTAACCGTATTCTGGTATCCGGGACTACCGACCAGCCTGACGTCGGCATACGGCCGGTTGCCCACGAATGCGGCGCTGCGTGCGAACCAATGGCTGCTCACTGCAGTATTCCTGTCGGCAGATAGGCGATCGTGATGCTGCTGAGCGGGATCTGTTGCCTGACCAGGTAAGCGACCAGGTCGTCGTAGCGCTGGCTTTCTCCAACCAGCCGCTGCGCATCGACGGCGACCCACAAGTCGCGCGGAACGTTCTGTAGATGGTTGTCGATCCAGATCGAGCCTGCATGTACTGACATTCCAGCCTCCGAGGAAAATGCGGTGGCCGCTGCTATCCGCCGCAACTACTCACTGTTGTTCGCGGATGAACGCGCCTTCTTGCCGGACTGGCGCACGATCGCAGGCGCAGGCGGAGGAAGATCCAGCACCGTCTGGCTCGCCTGCATGGCCTGCCCCGGAATCGCCTTGTACTTGACCCTGATCGTGTTTGCCTGCTCGCGCTTGGCCGCCGCGCCGAATTCCATGACCCATACCTTCAGGCCGGCGCTACCGCTGGCCTCGACCTTCACCGCGAATTCGACTTCGCATTCCTCGAACTGCATGACGGGAGCGCCACGCTGTCGCGCCGCACGATCGGCTTCTTGCAGTTGCGTCGAGATGTGCTGTAGCACATCCGCCAGTTCGAACCGCGCCATGCTGCCTCCATACGAGAAGAGTGACCGTTAGCACTGCATCAGCACCAATATACGCTTTGTAATTGCCGCTGCAATCATCTCTTCTGCCAGTTGTGGCTTTTTGAAAAACATTCTCCGCGTGATGACGCGGCCGCATCGAACGATATTCAACCGGCGTCGCCATCCGCCCATCCCAGCCGCATGGGATTGAAGTACAGTCCCTTCGCGCACTGCATCGGCCCGACCCGCACGAAGCCGAAACGCTCGTACACCGGCACCGCATGGTTCGACGCATTGACCGTGAAGTTGCCGTCGCCGCCACGCACGATGGCCGTCGCCCTCGCCACGTTCCACAGCTTGCGCGCCAATCCCCGTCCATGCCAGCGCTTGCCGACGAACAGGTGGAACAAATGGCTGTTGTCGCGGATCGCGATAAACCCCGCCAGTTGGCCGTCGTCGAGCGCCACGTGATACACATGGCCCAGCGCCAGGAATGTGCGCACGCCCATCTGGTCGTTCTCGGCCAGGAAGGTCGCGGCGCCTTCGGGCGTCGATTCATGCACGATGAACTCGAGCGCCAGTTCGCGCAGCAGGGCCGCGATGGCCGGGGCCAGCATAGGGATATCGGTATCGACCAGCGGTCGGATGTCCATGAAACGGATTGAAACTGTTGCGTGGAACGTAAACATAGCACAGCGTTGATTTGCCATAAGGCAATTTTCTTGACGACCGAGCCGGACCCACCCTACCATGGTCCGACCGTGCCGAAAGCGATCCTGCCGCGTGTCTTCCATCCTGCCGCCGGCGCCGCCCCCAGGCTCCGCATCCCCCTGACCCAGCCGCTGCGCCATGCCCGCTACCGCCGCATCTGGCTCGCCAACCTGGTCTCCAATCTCGGTACCTGGATACAGACCTTCGCTGCGGTCTGGCTGGTGGCCTCCCTGTCGCAATCGGCTTCGATCGCCGCGCTGGTCCAGACCGCGACCTATGCGCCAGTCTTCCTGTTCGCGCTGCTGACCGGCGTGCTGGCCGACGCCGTGCACCGGCCCAAGTTCCTGTGCCGGCAGCGTGTTCTGGGGCCTGGTGGCCGATGCCTGGGGCGTGCGCGCCGCCCTGGCGGTGGCCGGCGCCTGCGTGGTGCTCAATGCGCTGGCGCTAATGGGCGGTAACCGGAAAAATCCCATCTGATCGGCACATTGCCAACGTTGAAAGAGGTGTAGAGTATCGGCATCGTCCCGCTCATATTGCCAATGCCAGTCACCCTCGCCGATTTCCGCTTCGCCCCCTGTTTCGACGTGGCGGTCGCCAGCCGCATCGGCTGCGGCCCCGCCACGCGCGCCGAAAACCAGGACAACTTCGTCGTCATCGACTTCGATGGCCGCGCCTGCCGGCTGCAAGACCAGCGAGCGCTCTGCCTGACCGTCGATGGCTGGCCGGCCGGGCATGGCCGGCTGGCGGTGCTGGACGGCATGGGCGGCCACGGCCATGGGCGCGAGGCGGCCGAAGCGCTGGCGGCGGCCCTGCTCGCCATGCCGCCCTGCGCCACGCCGGAAGAACTGGGCGAGCGGCTGGACGCCATCCACGCCGGCCTGCAGGCGCGCTTCGCCGTCGAGGGCGAAAGCACGGCGCGCCCCGGCACCACGCTGACCCTGCTCGAGCTGCGGGCCGGCGGCGCGCCGCTGCTGTACCACGTCGGCGACTCGCGGCTGTACGAACTCGATGCCATGCGCGCCACGCCGCTCAGCGTCGATCACGTGCCGGCCACCGTCGCCGCCCTCGCCGGCCGCCTCGACGAAGCGGGCTGGTGGCGCCAGGTGCACGGGCGCCACGCGCCGCAGATCGCCCAGGCCGTCATTCTCGGCAATGCCTTCGCCGACCCGGCGCGCCTGTCCGACCCGCTGTTCGCCCTGACGCCGAACAACCTGCCGTGCTGGCTGGGCCACCTGGCGGACCGCCGCGCGCTGTCGCTGCGGCCCGGCGCGGCCTATCTGCTGGCCACCGACGGCTTCTGGTCCTGCACCCAGCCGGACGGTTTCGTCGCCGGCTGGCCGGCGCTGCTGCACGACGGCCCGGACGCGGCGACCCTGGTCGAACGCCTGTTCGGCCTGCTGGAAAACGATCCGCCGGCCGGCCTGCAGCCCGATAACCTGACCGCACTGGTCGTGCGTCCGCTCGCCCGCCACGCGGACGAAACCGCGCTGCCGGTGGAAGCGGACCATACCGTCATTTAGCGAAGAGGAGAACCGGCATGCCAACAGCGACGGCAACGAGCGAGGCGGACACCACGATGGCGGTCGACGACTTTATGGCGCAACTCTCCCATCCCCGCTGACATGGCATGGGGCGAACCGGGCCTCGTTCGAGGTGCGCGGCATGGACGAATTGCGCGCCCGCACCCCGGCCCTGCGCGCCATCCTGGCCCAGTGGATTCCCCACGTCTGACATGCCACGGTGGCAGTTGCAAGTTCCTTCCGGGTTGATGCTTTTAGAAAATAATGTTGTTAATCAACGAACTTGGTGCGCCGTACGGTTCAAAAACAGCGTAAGCTAGCAATGTTTATTCCGACCATTATTTAACTTGCCGTTCTGACATGAACCGCTGCCGCAATCCCGCGCATCCGCACTGCACCGTCTGGGTCTTGCCCGGCGATGCCATGTGTGCGCACGGGCATGCCCAGCCCGCCGATGAAGCGGTGGCCGCGCCAGCGCCCGTGATGGCGTCGGCGGTGGCCGGGCTGCCGTCGAGCTTCGACGCCATCACCGCCCTGCGCAGCCGGCGCAACACCGAAATCAGACCGGTCGCGACCGATCGCGTGGTCCACCTGCAACGTCCCCAGCTGCACATCAGCGGTTTCGATCCGCGCGCGGCCGGCGGCCGCCAGGCGATCCGGCTCGAGCTGCGCGGCATGCCGATGGATTGCGCGCCCGAGGTGCGCATGCTGGTGCGCTCGGCGCTGCGCCTGCACGGCGGAGAAAGCTATGGTTTCCAGCGCACCTCGCGCGGCGACTGGCGGCCGCTGTTCCTCGAATTTTCCTCGCGCGGCCTGGAACATGGCCAGTACCGGATCGAGATCGAGCTGCACAGCCGCCATCCGCAGGCGCCCGACGCGAGCCGCACCTGGACCTGCTCGCCGGTAATCCTGGTGCCGCGCCAGGACGCCAGCCTGGGCGAGATCCACCAGACCTTCCTCGCCACCCACAAGAACGTGCGGGTGACGGCGGACGACGCCGGCATCGCCCGGGTGAATGCGCCGGGCGGCGGACGGATCGACATCGACGTCACGGCGCGCAACGCCTCGATCGCCCAGCTCAACCTGGACGGCGGCGGCAGCGGCAAGATCGACCTCGGCATGTCGACCATCGCGTGGGACGAAGACCTGATCGAGATCGACCTGCCGGCCCCGGCCGCCCACCCCTGCCCGGCCACCGGCGCCTGCCTGGTGCATGCCGAGGCCGATTCCGCCACCCAGCGCCACGTGCGCCTGTTCGCGCTCGACGAGTGCGTGCTGGGCCGCTTCGAACCCATCGCACCCGAGGCCGAGCTGCTGCTGGCCCACCACGGCGAAGCCGGCATGGAGTACGGCGGCCTGACGCGGCGCCTGTCGGGCCGGCACGCCGTCATCCGGCGCAGCCGCCATGGCTTCGAGATCGAGGACGTGTCACGCTACGGCCTGCTGCTGGACGGCGTCTGGCCCGGCAAGCACATGCCGGTGCAGCTGCGGCTGGGCATGCGGATCGATCTGACGGCCAGCATCAAGGGCATCGTCACGCTCGAGGTGACGGCCCTGATGGCGCACGCCGTGGTGCTGCACCGGTTGGACGCCGGCGCGCGCGCCGAATGCTTCTACCTGATGGCGCCGGACTGCCTGCCAGCACCGTCGAAGGCGGCCGGCATGCCGCGCGCCGCCACGCTGCCGCTGCTGTTCCACCGCGATGGCGGCTTCTGGCAAGTCGACCGCGCCAGCGGACGCGAGACGCCGCTGGCGCCGGAGTCGGGCCTGGACCGCCTGCCGCAAACTGGCCTGGGCATCGCCGCGCGCTTCGTGGCGCAAGCCTATCCGGAGGCGCACGGCGGCCCCCGCGGCAGCGACGAGCGCCGCAGCTTCTTGCCGTCCCCCGCCTTCAGCGCCTGACTTCAGCCGTGAGGCGGAACCAGCACCAGGAAGACCAGCGCCGCGCCGGCCAGTAAAGCGGCTTGCAGGGCGAACACGATTGCCGGCGCCCGCAGATGTTCAGGAATTTTCATGGCATCACCTCTCGCATGCACGAAGCCCACGTGGGTGACGACAGCTTACGCCTGAATCAGCTGCCTTGCGCGCTGATTCCGTTAAATTAAGCGTACCCACTACGTCGTTCCCGCGAAGGCGGGAACCCAAGTTCCGCTAACGTCATCGAAACGCTCGCAGAATTAGGTTCCCGCCTTCGCGGGAAGTCGTTACCTCCAGTGGAGGTGACGACGATTTTTACGCTAACTTAACGGCATTACGCCGTGCGCGCGCCGATTCAGTCGTGGCGCCAGGCGGCCGGCAGCGGCGGCAGCGGGATGCGCTCGGTTTCTCCCGGCNGACGACGATTTTTACGCTAACTTAACGGCATTACGCCGTGCGCGCGCCGATTCAGTCGTGGCGCCAGGCGGCCGGCAGCGGCGGCAGCGGGATGCGCTCGGTTTCTCCCGGCACCGCCACGAAACGGTCCGCTTCCCAGTCGCGCGCCGCCTGTTCCAGGCGCTCGCGGCTGGTCGACACGAAGTTCCAGAAGATGAAGCGCTTGCCGTCGAGCGGCGCGCCGCCGATCACGACGAAGCGCGCGCCCTCGGCCGAGCTCACCCGCACCGCAGCGCCGGGCTCGAGCATGGCCATCGTGTTGGCGGCGATCGGTTCGCCGTCGACCTCGATCGTGCCGATCGGCGCGTAGAGCGCGGCCTCGTCCGGCAAGTTGTCGAGTTCGATCGCGGCGCCGGCATCGAGATGCACATCCAGGTACAGCGTTTCGGCGAAGGTCGGCACCGGCGAGGTCTGCCCGAGCGCGGTGCCGACCAGCACTCTCACCCTGGCGCCAGGAAGATCCACTTCGGGAATGCGGTCGGCCGGCGTGTGGCTGAAGGCAGCCGGCGCTTCTTCGTGTTCGCGCGGCAGCGCGGCCCACAATTGCAGGCCATGGGTGCGGCGCGCCTTGTCCAGCAAGTCATCGGGCGTACGCTCGGAATGCACGATGCCGCTGCCTGCCGTCATCCAGTTGATCGCGCCCGGTTCGATGCGCTGCTCGGTGCCCAGGCTGTCGCGGTGCATGATCGCGCCCTCGAACAGGTACGTGACGGTGGCCAGGCCAATGTGCGGGTGCGGCCGCACGTCATGGCGCGACCCGGGCTCGGCCTCGACCGGCCCCATGTGGTCGAAGAACAGGAAGGGGCCGACCGACTGTTTCGCCGCCGCGGGCAGGATGCGGCGCACGGTGAAGCCGCCGCCCAGGTCCTTGTCATGCGATTTGAACAGGTGTGCGATGGTCATTGCTGGGTCCTGGATGGAATGACAATGCTCGACTTTACACCGAATCTCAGAGTTCGCGTACCACCCTGAAGCCCACGATATCGTTCGACAGCACGGCCGAGAAACCGTTGCGCAGCGCGGAACGCAGGTAGCGCGGGTTGTACAGCCAGGAGCCGCCGCGCAGGATGCGCCGCACCTGGTCGCCGCCCGTCTCCCAGGCGCTGCCATCCAGCGGCGCGCCCTCGTAGTTGTCGTGCACCACGTCCTGCACCCACTCCCAGACGTTGCCGTGCATATCGTGCAGGCCCCATGCATTGGGCGGGAAAAAGCCGGCCGGCGTGGTGCCGTGGCGGAAGTCGCCGCGCGGTCCGCCGTTATAGGTGAAGCTGCCGTCGAAATTGGCTTGCGTGGTCGAGATGGTGTCGCCGACGTTGAACGCGGTCTTGCTGCCGGCGCGGCAGGCGTATTCCCACTCGGCCTCGCTCGGCAGGCGATAGCGCTTGCCGGTGGCGGCGCTCAGCCATGCCACGTACTGCAGGGCATCGAACCAGCTGATGCCGACCACCGGATGGGTGTCGTCCTGCGGGAAGCCGGGCGACTCCCAGTTCACTTCGCCATGCTGCTGCCAGCCGCTGGCCTGTACGAACACGCGCCATTCGCCGACCGTGACCGGATGGCGGCCCATGGCGAACGGGCGCTCGATGCCGACCCAGTGCTGCGGGGTCTCGCGCGCGATCCAGTTCTTTTGCGAGCCGGCCGCCATCGCGATGCGGCGCTCGTGGTCGGGCGAACCCATCTCGAAGCGGCCGGCCTGGATCGGGACCAGGGCCGGGCCGCTGCCGCTGCCGTCGATGAACGGGTCGTGCAGGGTGCCGCCGGCATCGAGGGCGGGCGGCGCCGGCGCCACGGCGGCGGGGGCCGGCGCGGAAGGCTCGGCCGCGCGCGCGGCTTGTGCGGCCAGTTCTTCTTCGCGCGCCTTCTTCTGCTGCGCCAGGTAGGCCGCCGCGGCCCTGGCCTGGGCAGCCTTGCGCGCGGCTTCTTCCTTGGCCGCCTGGGTCTTCGCGACCTCTTCGTCGCGCTTGGCCAGCAGTTGCTGGCGCAGCAACTCCTTGCGCGCCAGCCGCGCTTCCTCGGCCGCCGCGCGCTCGCGCCGCTGCTGCTCGCGCAGCTGGATGCGGCGCTGCTCGTCCAGCCTGGCCTGGACCACCGCGGCGGCGTCGGCTTCCTGCTTGCGGCGCGCCGCCAGTTCGCGCGCTTCTTTCTCCTGCTCGGCGCGGCGTAGCGACTCCTGCGCGGCCAGCTCCTCGGCCGACGGCCCGGCCGCGGCGCGGATCGCGTCCAGCAGCGCGTGTACGGTGGCCGGCCGCCGCGCCGGGTCGCGGCCGAAAGCGCCGCGCAGCGCTTCCCACTGGCGCGCGCCCAGCGTTTCGGGCACCGTGCCGCCAGGCTCGCCGGGCAGCACGCCGGTCAACAGCTGGTGGATCATCACCGCCACCGCATACACGTCCAGCGTCGGTTCCGGCACCACGCCCTCGCTGGACGCTTCCGGCGCGCGGTAGCCGGCCGTGCCCGACGTCGCCGGTGCGTCGAGCGGCGACATGCCGCCGCTGGCGCGGGCGCGCGCCGCGATGCCGAAGTCGAGCAGTTTCACCTCTCCCCGGCGCGTGACGAAGACGTTGCCGGGCTTGATGTCGCGGTGGACCAGGCGGTGCTTGTCCCAGGCGTAGTCGAGGGCGTCGGCGACCGGGTCGAGCAGCGCCAGCACGCGGTCCAGGGGCAAGCGCTGCTCCCTTGCCAGCACGGCGTCGAGGTCTTCGCCCTCCAGGTATTCCATGATCAGGAAGAAGCTGGCCGTGGCTGGATCCTGGGCCCATTCATAGACCCGCACGATGTGCTCATGCGCCAGGCGCCGCGCGCGGGTGGCTTCCTGGATCAGCAGCTTGGCGTGGCTGGCGGCCTGGGTGAGGTGCGGCGGCAGGATCTTGAGCGCGACCTGGGCGCTGTGTCCCAGTTCGGCGTGGGTCGCGAGGTCGGTCGCCTGCCACACCTGGCCCATGCCGCCGTGCGCGATCAGGCGCTCGAGGCGGTAGCGGCGTGTTTGGGGGCCGATTTCCTGGCCGGCCATCAGGCCGATCTCGGTGCCCGGACGGATCGGTTCCGGCGTGGGGCCAAGCTCGGTGCCCGGCCCCTGGGCCGCGGTCCGCTCGGCCGGCGTGTAGGCCGCGTCCAGGATCGCGTTCTTGCGCAGGTCGAACTCCTGACGGCTCAATAGCCCGTCTTCGTGCAGCGCGCGTAGTTCGCGGATCTTGTCGATGGCAGTCTGCATTGCTGTCAAATCACGCCGTCAGCGTCGCTCCACACGCGGCGCAGAAGCGGTCGCCGGGCCTGGCCGGGTGACCGTTGGCGCACAGGCGCACGCCTGCAACACTAGTGGAAAGCGCGGTGGCAAGCGCCGCCTGCGCGTTGAGCGCGGCCTTGTTGACGTCGTTCTGCATCGCCAGCAGGTCGAGCTGGTGGCGCCGGTCCTTGTCGACCTCGCGCTCGCGGCGCACCTGTTCGTCCGCCACCCGCGCGTCGGCCAGCGCCAGGTCGATCTTGCCGGCGCCGGCCACCCCGGCCAGTGCCGTCAGCTGGTCGCCGTCCATCGTGGCATGCACGCGCGTTTTGAGGTAGTCGGCCAGCACGGTGGCGTTCGGCGCCTCGGCCAGCGCCAGCTTCGCGGTATCGTCCATCGCGCCCAGCGCCGCGGCGCGTTCCATCGCCACTTGCGCCAGCGCGATCTCGTGGGCCCGGTCGGCCGCGCGTGCGCCTTCGGCGATGCCCGCGCGGCGCTCGTCCGCTTCCAGCGTGACGTCCTGCATGCCGCGCGCGTGCGCGGCATCGGCCTCGATCGTGCGCAGCAGTTTTTCGTGCTGGGCCTGGGCATCGGCGCGGCCGGCGCCGCGGCGCACGCTGTCGATGCGCTGGCGCGCCTGTTCGTCTTCCCATTCAAGCGCCCGTTCGGCGCTGCGCAGGCGCGCCGTGTGTTCGGCCTGGCCGATGTCGCGCAGGCGATCCGATGCTGCCTGCTCGCTTTCGCGCAGGCGCACCAGCTCGGCGCGCTGGCGGGCGGCGTCCTCGATCTGGCGCGCCTGCTCGATCTTGTTGCGGATCTGCTGCTGCAGCAGTTGCTGCGAGAAGCGCTGCTGCGCCAGCTGGCGCGCCTGCGTCGCCTCCTGCTGGGCGCTCGCCACCTCGGCGCGCATGCGCACGCCGGCCAGCGCGCGCAGGTGCTGCCACTCGGCCGCCTCGTCGGCGCGCTGGGCGTTCTTTTGCCCCATCTCGTGTTCGAGTTCGGCCAGCACCTCGGCGGCGCCATTGGCCAGCGCCTGCTGGCGCGACTGGGCTTCGAGGATGCGGCCATACAGCTCGATCTGGCGCGCCCGCACGCCGTGGGCGCGGTCGGCGCCCTGCAGCGACAGCTCGGCGCGCGCGATCGCGTCATCCTGGCGCAGTTCGGCGCGGCGCAGGCGCAGCCGCCCCTCTTCTTCGCTGCGCTTGATGCGCTGCCACTCCTCTGCGGTGTACAGCTCGTCCAGCTGGCGGCTGTGGGCCAGCTGCACGTGCTTCTCGTCGGTCGCCAGCCACAGGCTGCCGATGCGGGCGCGGTTGGCGTCGTATTTGTCGTGGCGCAGCTCGAACGTCTCGACCGCCGTCACCGCCAGGCCGTAGCCGGCCAGCAGCGTCTTGAGGCCGCCCTGCAGGCGCTGGTCGAGCTGTTCGCGCAGTTCGCCGTTGGCCGCCAGCTCGCGGATCGAACGCGCGCCGATGAATTCGAGCGCCAGCTGGCGCACCGGATGCGACAGCAGCTCGCGCAATTCCTGGGCGCCGATCGTGCCGGGCGTGGTCATGAAGTGGCGGGCGAAGGCCGGCACGTTCTCGATCCTGACGCTGACCGTGAAGCGCAGCGCGATGTCGAGGTGTTCGCAAGTGGGAACGTCGTCGAACGCGAACGGCACCGCCAGGGCGCCGGTGCGGGTGACCAGGATTTCGGCGTGCTGGTCGCGCAGCAGGTGGTTCAGACGGGTGAAGAAACCCTCGATCTCGTACTCGCCCTGCGGCACCTCGGTGGCCTTGTCGCCCTGCAGGATGAAGCCGCGCGCCGTGGCCGGCACGCGCAGGGTCTTGACGAACAGGCCGGACAGTTCGCGCACGCCGAAGAACACGGCCAGTTCGTCCGGCCCCGGCACCCAGCGGTTCTCGACCAGCACCGGCTTGTTGCGCGGCGCGCCCAGGATCATGCCGCAGCCGGCGCAGTAGCGCGCCTCAGGCCCGTTCCTGCACTCGCAGCGCGGGCAGCTGGCGCCCTTCGTTCCGAACATCTGCAACATATCCGACTCCGTTTATCGTGTACTTCGTGTTACTTCCCACTGCGAACCTGCCGTCCAACCCGTGGATTCTAGCAGGGCCATGCCTTCGGCAAGGATCGCTCGCGTGCGCAGGTGCGATCCGCTCAACCATCCTGTATCCGAATCTAGATGATGCCGATCCGCTCCACGCAGGCCAGGCTGGCACCGCGTTCGCGCAAGCCCTCGCGCAAGCCCTGCGGCAGGGCGTTTTCCCACTCCTTCGGCAGCAGCACGCGGTCGCCCGGACCCGCCTCGCGCGCGATCAGCGCGCATTTCGGCGCCAGCGCCTCGACCGTCTCGACCCGTCCCGCATGCCAGGCGCTGGAAGCGCCGGTGGCGATCACCCGCCCGCGAGGCGCGAACTCGCGACCGCGCGCCATGCGGTCGGCCATCACCAGCGCCACTTCATACGAATTGCCCGCAAAACGCGGCTCGCCGAAGCGCACCGTGGTGCGCCACTGGCCCTGGCCGCGGCCATCGAAATGGCGGGCGCCGGCCAGCACCGCCGCCACCTGCGCCTGGCGCACCGCATCCACGTCCGGCACGCTAACCGGATCGTCCTCTAGCTGGCCGGCCCTGGCCAGCGGCCGCACGCTGACTTCCACCCAACCCAGTCCATCGTACTCGCCGCCGCTATGCATCGGGAACCAGGCGCGCGCGCTCGAGATCCCGGCGCCAGGGTCGGGCAGCCCGTTCAGCGCGCCCAGGTGGGCCAGGGCGTCGGCGCCGCCCAGCAGCACGCCGTCCGGCGCGCCGGCCAGCTGGCGGCCATCGATCCGGCCCAGGTGCCAGGCATCCGACCAGCCATTGGCCACCACCTCGCGCTGCGGGGCGAACACGCCGCGCACGATGCGGTCGGCCAGCACCGCCGCCAGTTCCCAGTCGCGCGCGCCGTCGCCGGGCGCCCGGTCCAGGCTTAGCACCACCTGCTCGCGGCTGTCGAAGCGCGGTTCGGTATGGCGCGCCAGGCGCACCACCTGCTGCATGCGCTCGGCCGCCACCGGATCGCCCGGCACGCTGCACTTGACGTCGGCGCGGCCGGCGCGCGGGCGGCGCGTGGCGGTGATCGTCAGCAGGCTGCCGTCGAGCGCGATGCTGCGGCACTGGATCGTGCTCATGCCTCCTCCAGCTCCGCATCTTGCTCGGCATCGCGGGCCGACACGGCGCGGCGCGCGCCGGCCTCGGTCTCGAGATTGGCCACGATGCGATCGGCCTCGTCGAACAGCGTGTCGAGCGGGCCCTCGCCGGCCACCTTCAGGCGCGCCAGCAGCGCCCAGGCTTCGTCCAGCGCGGCTGCGGCGCGGCGGCTGTGGCGCGCGCGCCGCAGCTGTTCATCCTGCGCCAGCGGCTGGCCGGGCGCGGCCAGTTCGAGTGCCGGCATGGTGCCGACCGCCAGGCTGACCAGGTCGAGCCGGCGCAGCAATTCCTGGTGCTGGCGGAAGCGTCCCTGGTCGGCCGGCATCACCGCCATGCGCACCGCGCACATCAGGCAGGGCAGCTCGAGGAACAGGCGGCGCAGCGCGCGCGCGTCCTCGCAGGCCGGCACGAAGGCTTCCGGCGGCGGCGCCGCGACGGCGGCCTGCTCGCGCGAGGCCGGCGGCGGCTTGATGGCGTCGAGCCGGGCCGCCAGGCGCGCGTCCAGCATGGCGGCGTAGTCGTTGGCGGCGCCCAGGTCGACCGGCACGCAATCGTCGACCGTCACGCCGAAACGCGTGTACATCAGCTGGTTGAAACCGGTGCGGAAGGCATTCCACTCGTCCAGCGTCGTGCACGGCGGCAGTTCGAGGTTGCCCTGGGCCAGCTCGCGCTGCAGCGCGGTCTGCGCCAGTTCAATGAAACCGGCCAGTTCGACGCTGCAACCGGCCTCGCTGGCCAGGAACAGGTCGAAGCGCTGGTGGGTGGCGCGCGGGTCGCTGGCGTCGATCGCGAAATGCACCCGCAGGCCGATCTCGGGCGCGCAGGCGAAGGGCAGCAGCTCGCAGGTATAGGGGCCGGGATGGACGCACCAGGCGGTTTCGCCGTCGATGGCGGCGATGCGGCTGCCGGCTGCTTGGCGCCGGCTGCGCCCACCGCGGTCGACCAGCACGGCGGCGCACGGCGCGGGCACCGTGAGGCCATTCGGCGCCGGCAGCGCGATCGCCACGCTGCCCAGCCGGGTGGCGTCGAACTCGGGCTGGCGCAGCGGGCGCAGTGGGCGCCTGAGCGTGCTCTCCAGTGTGCTCTTGATCAGCGAACCTAGCATCATCGTCCTTCCGGGTATGTCGGAACTGCTCTATGTAATGGGGGTCGCCCGAGGGATGACCTCGAAGCGCGCCCCATGCTGCTGAAAATGCGCCGCCGGAGAATCCGCGAACGGCCACGGGCCTTCGCATTCGCCGTCGGCATCGAGACTGCCTTCCAATACCAGACCGCCGCGGCCATCGCGCACCTGAATTGCGGGCCGCGCGGCCAATACCCCGGCGGCGCCCGCCGCCTCGGGGTCGAGCTGGACGATCACCGCCAGCGCGCCTCCGGCATCGACGAAGTGCAGGCGCCACATGCCGTCGTCGGTGCGCAGCATCTCCAGGCCGGCGCCGCTGTCGGCGGCGCGCAGCAGGCCGCGGCTGCCGCGCCAGGCCGCCGGCCGCGCCGCGCGCGCGCAGGCGACCAGCAGGCACTCGTGGTCGCGGCCGATGCCGCGATGGCTGGCCATGCCGCCGCGGTGTCGGGGTGGGCGGTTCAGTCTGCGCAACCCTTTCTGGGATTCCAGCATATATGTTTCGTCCGCCTCGACCATGCCGCCCAGGCGCGCTGGACGGTCACACGTAAAACCGGCCACCATGCGATGGCGCCAGCGAAAGCTCGTGGTACGGTGCACCTGGACCGCCTCGGCGCTGGCGCGCACGATCTGCGATTCGAGCAGGCATTGCAGATAGGCGGGCCAGCATTCCTTCTTGCGCAGGTGCGCGAGTTTGGTGCCGCTCAATGCGTTGTAACTGCGACCGCAAGCGAGGCAGCGCCAACGCTGCAGGCCGCTGGCGTGTCCGCAGCGGTGCGAGCGCGCCCCGCCGCAGCGGGGACAGCGCTTTCCGACGGCGGCCTGTTCGATCAGCGCGATACAAGTGGCCCCATCCTCGTTCGTGGCGAGCCAGGCGCGTAGTTGCCCAAGTTCTTCCTGCCCCAGTGCCAGGCCGCTTAAGGCTGCAAGCAATGTTCCAAAGTCCAGGCCATCCATGGCCGCCTCTTCCGGAGAACTCGACAGTAGCTAAGACCGGGCTGGACATGAAAGGTTCGCAGAAATAACGCGAACAGCGCCAACGAAAAACGGCGGCCCGCGGGCCGCCGTTTTCATTGATACGGGACGCTATTACTTCACGCCGTGCATCAGTTTCTGGATCACCGGCGCCAGCAGCAGCAGCAGCACGCCGCCGCCCAGCAGCGACCAGAAGCCGAAGCTGTAGCCGCCCAGGGCCGAGGCCACCGACATGCCGGAGTCGCCCGAGACGTGCGAGGCGAAGATACCCGACAGGTTGTTGCCGATACCGGTCGACAGGAACCAGCCGCCCATGCCCAGGCCCACCAGGCGGGTCGGGGCCAGCTTGGTCACCATCGACAGGCCGATCGGCGACAGGCACAGCTCACCGATCGACTGGATCACGTAGACCGCGAACAGGGTCCAGAACGGGATCTTGCCGTTGTCGTTGATCAGCTGCGACAGCGCGTACATCAAGAGGCCGAAGGCCAGCGCGTTGAACACCAGGCCGAGACCGAACTTGCGCGGGATCGACGGGTTCGAGTTGCGCTTGCCGAGCCACACCCAGGTCGCGGCGATGATCGGCGCGAACAGGATGATGGCGACCGAGTTCACCGACTGGAACCAGGCGACCGGGAAGGTCCAGTCGCCGAAGTTGCGGTCGACGATATTGTCGGCCAGGAAGGTGAACGAGCTGCCGGCCTGCTCGAAGAAGCACCAGAACAGGATGTTGAAGAAGAAGATGATCATCATCGCCCAGGTCTTGTCGCGTGCAACTTTACCTTCGCGGATGCCTTCCATCACCAGCATCGCGGCCAGGCCGACGAACAGGATGGTCAGCAGGATCTGCAGGTTGTTGGCGCCGGCCTGCAGCAGCAGGTACATGACCGGAATCACGACCAGCGCGCCGACGATCGTGAAGATCAGGCGCTTCGGATTGGCCAGGTCGCCGATCGGTGCGCCGATGCCCTTCAGGGACTTGCGGCCGATGTAGAACCAGAACAGCGAGATCAGCATGCCCACGCCCGAGGCCAGGAATACGATCTTGTACGACGGCATGGCCTGGGTGCCGAAGACTTTCTCGGCCAGGATCTGGGTCAGGATCGGCGCGAAGAAGGCGCCGACGTTGATGCCCATGTAGAAGATGGTGAAACCGGAATCGCGGCGGGTATCGTTCAGCGCATACAGCTGGCCGACCATCGTCGAGATATTCGGTTTGAACAGGCCGTTGCCGACGATGATGGTCGCCAGGCCGAGCTTGAAGACGTCATGGTTCGGAATCGAAATCATGAACAGGCCGGCCGCCATGAAGATGGCGCCGACCAGGATCGAGCGCTGGTAGCCGATGATGCGGTCGGCCACGTAGCCGCCGAAGACGGCGCCGGCATACACCAGCGCGAGGTAGGAACCGTAGGTGAGGTTGGCGTCGGCCTGACCGGCCGCGTCGCCGCCGTAGAATTGGGCGACGATGTAAAGGACGAGTGCCCAACGAATGCCATAGAACGCGAAACGCTCCCAGAATTCAGTCATGAACAGCATCCACAGCGGTGCTGGATGGCCCATGATCTGTTTGAATTCTGGAAGAGGTCGGTTGGCGGGTGTAGTAGCTGCACCGCTCATGCGGTTCCTCCCGAAAATGTAATGACTGAGTAATAGTTATATGGACTAGTTCGAAGGCCGAACATTCCAATAGGCAGGCATTCTAGTGCATATTCTTCATCGCAAGAAAGTTTTTTCCGGATGTGTTATTACCGGTCGAAGATGGTGCAGTGCACCGTGCGCGGCTCACGGTTTTGGGGCAGTTTGGCGTATATTGCTGTAAAGAGTAACGTTTCTTGGAAGAGGAAAACAGGACCATGACCCACGAAGTAGTCGATACACTCGTTTCACCCGAAAGCCTGCAACTGGTCGATACCCTGATCTCGCCGCAAGGGCGGCTCGAAGTCCTGTCGAAGGCCGAAGTGGCCAAGCTGCTCGAAACCGGCCAGGCCGGCCTGTACGACGTCTTCCGCAAATGCGCGCTGGCCGTGCTCAATACCGGCAGCGACATCGACGACGGCAAGGAACTGCTGGAGCGCTACGCATCGTTCGACATCAGCATCCTGCAGCGCGAGCGCGGCATCAAGCTCGATATCCGCAATGCGCCGGGCAATGCCTTCGTCGACGGCAAGATGATCCGCGGTATCCATGAACACCTGTTCTCGGTGCTGCGCGACATCGTGTTCGTGAATTTCGACGTCACCGACAACCCCAAGTTCGACCTGACCCGCAGCGAAGGCATCACCGACGCCGTATTCCACATCCTGCGCAACGCCAATGTGCTGCAGCCGCAGAGGAATCCCAACCTGGTCGTGTGCTGGGGCGGCCACTCGATCAGCCGCATCGAATACAACTACACGAAAAAGGTCGGCTATGCGCTGGGCCTGCGCGAGATGGACATCTGCACCGGCTGCGGCCCGGGCGCCATGAAGGGCCCGATGAAGGGCGCGACCATCGGCCACTCCAAGCAGCGCCTGGGCAGCGGACGCTACCTGGGCATCTCGGAACCGGGCATCATCGCGGCCGAGTCGCCGAACCCGATCGTCAATGACCTGGTGATCATGCCGGACATCGAGAAACGCCTCGAGGCCTTCGTGCGCACCGGCCACGGCATCGTCGTGTTCCCGGGCGGCGCCGGCACCGCCGAAGAGATCCTGTACATCCTGGGCATCCTGCTCCATCCGGACAATGCCGAGATCCCGTTCCCACTGATCTTCACGGGGCCTGCCTCGGCGCGCGATTATTTCACGCAGATCGATGCGTTCCTCGGCGTGACCCTGGGCGAAGCGGCGCAGAAGCGTTACCAGATCATCATCGACGATCCGGATGCGGTGGCGCGCGCCATGCAGGCTGGCGTGCAAGAGGTGCGTGCCTTCCGCAAGGCCAATAGCGACGCCTATTACTATAATTGGCGGCTCAAGATCGACCACGAGTTCCAGAAGCCGTTCCGGCCGACGCACGAGAATATGCGGGGGCTCGACCTGCACCGGGGGATTCCGATGCACCTGCTGGCAGCCAACCTGCGGCGTGCGTTCTCCGGCGTGGTGGCGGGGAATGTGAAGGAAGAAGGGATTCGCGCGATCGAGAAGTATGGCAAATACGAGATCAGTGGCGAGGCCGAGATCATGGGGCCGATGGATGCGCTGCTGGCGTCGTTCGTGGAGCAGAGTCGGATGAAGTTGCCGGGCAAGGCGTATACGCCGTGCTATACGATCGTCCAATAAACGGCCCGCTGCCCCAACCCGTCGTTACCTCCACTGGAGGTAACGACTTCCCGCGCAGGCGGGAACCCAAGTTTGCCTGCCTAGTGCTGCGCTTGACGTAAGCGGTGGCGCGTAAAACTTGGGTCCCCGCCTTCGCGGGGACGACGTGTCAACGGCGCGGGTGCCCATGAAAAAAGCCGCCTTTCGGCGGCTTCATTACATCAGTCCTCTTTGCGCAAGTGCGGGAACAGCAGCACGTCGCGAATATTCGGCGAGTCGGTGATCAGCATCATCAGGCGGTCGATGCCGATGCCGCAGCCGCCGGCTGGCGGCATGCCGTATTCCAGCGCGCGGATGTAGTCGGCGTCGTAGAACATCGCCTCGTCGTCGCCGGCATCCTTGGCCGCCACTTGCGACAGGAAGCGCGCCGCCTGGTCTTCGGGATCGTTCAGCTCCGAGAAGCCGTTGGCGATCTCGCGGCCCACCATGAACAGCTCGAAACGCTCGGTGATGCCTTCGCGGACGTCCGACGCACGCGCCAGCGGCGACACTTCGACCGGATAGTCGATGATGAAGGTCGGCTCCCACAGCAGCGCTTCGGCGGTTTCTTCGAACAGCGCCAGCTGCAGCGCGCCCAGGCCGGCGGTGGCGAAGGGCTTGACGCCGAACTTCGTCTTCAGTTCAGTCTTGATGAACTCGGCGTCGTTCAGCTGTTCTGGCGTGTAGCCCGGAGCGTACTTGTCGATCGCCTCGACGATGGTCAGGCGCTGGAACGGTTTCGACAGGTCGAGCTCGCGGCCGCCATAGGTCAGCACGGCGCTGCCGTGGGCGTCGATCGCCGCCTGGCGGATCACCTGCTCGGTGAAGTTCATGATCCACTTGTAGTCGGTGTACGCCGCATAGAATTCCATCATCGTGAATTCAGGGTTGTGGCGGACCGACACGCCCTCGTTGCGGAAGTTGCGGTTGACTTCGAACACGCGGTCGAAGCCGCCCACCACCAGGCGCTTCAGGTACAGCTCGGGCGCGATGCGCAGGTACATTTCCATGTCCAGCGCATTGTGGTGGGTGACGAACGGCTTGGCCGCGGCGCCGCCCGGGATCGGGTGCAGCATCGGGGTCTCGACTTCCATGAAGCCGTTCTTTTCCATGAAGCGGCGCATCGACGACATCGCGGCGGTGCGCGCCTTGAAGGTGCGGCGCGTCTCTTCGTTCATGATCAGGTCGACGTAGCGCTGGCGGTACTTGGTCTCCTGATCGGCCAGGCCGTGGAATTTGTCCGGCAGCGGACGGATCGCCTTGGCGATCAGGCGCAGCTGGGTGACCTTGACGGTCAGCTCGTCGGTCTTGGTCTTGAACAGAACGCCTTCGACGCCCAGGATGTCGCCCAGGTCGTAGCCGCGCAGCGCGTCCATCGCCGCTTCGCCGGCGTTGTCGAGGGCGATATAGACCTGGATGCGGCCGCTGGCGGCCGGGCCGGAACTGTCCTGCAGGGTGGCGAAGGCCGCCTTCTTGCCCGCCTCGCGGCGCAGCATCATGCGGCCGGCCAGCACGACGGCGACCGGTTCCGCCTCGAGTTCTTCGCGAGACTTGCCGCCGTAGGTCTCGACCAGGTCGGCCGCCTTGTGCTGCGGGACGAAGTCGTTCGGGAAGGCGATGCCTTGTTCGCGGATCGCGGCCAGCTTGGCGCGGCGCTCGGCCATGATCTTGTTTTCGTCGGCAGCCTGCAGCGGCGCCTGTTCTTGGTTTTCGGTGTTCATGATTGGTTCTGTGTGATATCGGATGGTCAGGCGAGCAGCGACTCAACGTCCAGCTGCGTGAAGTCGTTGACGATGGCGATGACGTTGTCGAATTCGGCGAAGGCCTCGGCCGGCAGCGTGGTGGTGAGCACCACCGCGCGCATGCCGGCGCGGCGCGCCGCTTCCACGCCCAGCGGCGCGTCCTCGAACACGATGCAACCGGCCGGCATTGCCTCGCAGCGGTCGGCCGCCTTGAGGAACACATCCGGGTGCGGCTTGCCGCGCGGGACGTCCACGGTGCCGATCACTACCGCGTCGAAACGCGGCTGCAGGCCCATGTCCTCGAGGATGAAACGCGCGCTGCCGGGCGAGGCCGAGGTGGCCACCGCCAGTTTCCAGCCACGGGCAGCGCCAGCGTCGATGAAGGCATCGAAGCCGGGCAGGGTGGCGCGGTGCGGCGCGTACAGTTCGCGGTACAGCACTTCCTTCTCGTGGTTCAGGGTCGCCAGTTCGTCGTCGCTCAGGTGTTCGCCCAGGTAGTGACGCAGGATTTCCTTGCCCTGGCGGCCGGCGGTGTCGCGGAAGAAGGCGTCCGGCTCGATCGTCTGTCCCCGCCGCGCGAAGAAGGTGATCCACGCCTGGGTGTGGAAGTCCATATTGTCGACGATGGTGCCATCCATGTCGAAGATCAGCGCGCGGGGAGAAGCGGTCATCGGGTGTGCCTTTACACGTTCTGCTTGAGGGAGGCCGAGATGAAATCGTCCAGGTCGCCGTCCAGCACGTTCTTGGTATTGCCGGTCTCGAAACCGGTACGCAAGTCCTTGATGCGCGACTGGTCGAGAACATACGAACGGATCTGGTGGCCCCAGCCGACGTCGGTCTTCGAATCTTCGAGCTTCTGCTGCTCGCTCATGCGGTTGCGCAGTTCGAGTTCATACAGCTTGGCGCGCAGCATGTCCCAGGCCTCGGCCTTGTTGCGGTGCTGCGAGCGGTCGTTCTGGCACTGGACGACGATGCCCGACGGGCCGTGGGTCAGGCGCACTGCCGAATCGGTCTTGTTGATGTGCTGACCGCCGGCGCCCGAAGCGCGGTAGGTGTCGATGCGCACGTCGGCCGGGTTGATCTCGATCTCGATCGAGTCGTCCACTTCCGGATACACGAACAGCGAGGTGAACGAGGTGTGGCGGCCGTTGGCCGAGTCGAACGGCGACTTGCGCACCAGGCGGTGCACGCCGGTCTCGGTGCGCAGGTGGCCATAGGCGTACTCGCCGTCGACCTTGATGGTGGCGGTCTTGATGCCCGCGACCTCGCCCTCGGACTGTTCGAGGATCTCGGCCTTGAAGCCCTTGCGTTCGCAGTAGCGCAGGTATTGACGCAGCAGCATCGAGGCCCAGTCCTGCGCCTCGGTGCCGCCGGCGCCGGCCTGGATGTCGATGAAGCAGTTCGCGTGGTCCATCGGGTTGCTGAACATGCGGCGGAATTCCATCGCCTCGATGACCTTCTGCACTTCGTCGAGGTCGCCGGACACCGCTTCGATGGTGTCGTCGTCGCCTTCTTCGCGCGCCATGTCGAACAGGTCGCGCGCGTCCGCCAGGTCGGCCTTGGCCTTTTCGAGCACGTGCACGACGCCTTCCAGCGCCTTCTTCTCTTTGCCCATTTCCTGGGCTTTCTTCGGGTCGTTCCAGATCGATGGATCTTCCATCTCCTGGTTGACCTGTTCTAGTTTCTCCGACTTCTTATCGAAGTCAAAGATACCTCCGAAGTTCGGCCTCGCGACCGGTCAGGTCGTTCAGCAGGGCGGAAATGGCGTTGATGCGTTCGGCTTCCATGGTCTCGGCAGTCTCATTGGTTGATTGAATCGAACCGCGGATTATACCCGACGACTGCCTTTGATGACGCCGTATGGATTGCCATGCCCGTCGCCGCTGCCGTATCATCGCCCCGTCTTCTCTCCCGGATTCCCCCATGAACCGCCTTTTGCGTTACCAAATCGGCATGGCCTTCGCGCCGCTGCTGCTCATCCTCCCCGTCCACGCCGCCCAGGCCCCGAACGGTGCGACCGCCGTGCTGGCCGTGCTCGAGACCTCCGACCTGCACTCGAACGTGGTCGGTTATGACTATTACAAGCTGGCGCCGGACGCCTCGATCGGCTTCGACCGTACCGCCACGCTCATCAGGCAGGCGCGCAAGGAATTCGCCAACACGCTGCTGCTCGACAATGGCGACACGATCCAGGGTACGGCCTTCGCCGACTACCAGGCGCTGGTCAAGGCTCCGGGCTGCGACCAGGTGCTGGGCATCTATAAAATCATGAACGCGCTCGGCTACGAGGGCGGCACGCTGGGCAACCACGAATTCAACTACGGACTGCCGTTCCTGAACCAGGTCACCGGCAGCAGCTTCAAGGTGAAGGGTGTCGAGCCTCAGGCCAAGCCCTGCGCCGGGCCGGATTTCCCGCTGGTGCTGGCCAATATCCACAGCCTGCAGACGAACGAGCCGCTGTTCGCGCCGTACAAGATCATCGACAAGAAGATCGTCGCGCGTGACGCCGACGGCAAGCAGGTCGAGAGCACGGTGAAAGTCGGCATCATCGGCTTCACGCCGCCGGACATCATGTCGTGGGACAAACGCTGGCTGGAGGGCCGCGTCAAGCCGGTCGACGTCAAGGCCAGCGCCGAGCGCTATATCCCCGAGATGCGCAAGAAGGGCGCCGAACTGGTGGTGGTGCTGGGCCATGCGGGCCTCGATGACGCCAGCTATTCGCCGACGATGGAAAACACCAACTGGCACCTTGCCAGGGTGCCGGGCGTGGACGTGGTGCTGATGGGCCATGCGCACCAGCTGTTCCCGAACAAGGACAGCACCGTCGCGCAATTCAACCTGCCGGGCGTGGACAAGGTGCGTGGGCTGGTGCACGGCGTGCCGGCCGTGATGCCGAGCCAGTGGGGTAAGCATCTTGGGGTGATTCAACTTCACCTGAAATCGGACGGCAAGCGCTGGACGGTCGAGAAGGACAAGACCTTGGTCGAGGCGCGTTCGACCCAGGTCGCGCCAAAAACCTTCGTCGAGCCGGATGCCGAGGTGACGGCGCTGGTGCGCGCCGAGCACGAGGCGACCATCGCCTATGTGAAGACGCCGGTGGGCAAGTCAGGCTTCCGCATGACGACGTATTTCGCCGACGTCGGCGACCCGTCGGCGCTGGAAGTGGTGAACCGCGCTCAGGCGGAGTATGTGGTCAAATACGTGCAGGCCAACCTGCCGCAGTACGCGCAATTGCCGGTGCTGTCGGTGACGGCGCCGTTCAAGGCCGGTTTCCCGACCGTGGCCGATTACACCGACGTGCCGGCGGGCGACCTGGCGCTGAACAATGCGGCCGACCTGTACCTATTCCCGAACTCGCTGTATGCGGTGAAGGTGAATGGCGCGGGCCTGAAGGCATGGCTGGAAACCGCCGCGGGGCGCTTCAACACCATCGATCCATCGAAGAGCGAGCCGCAGGAACTGGTCAACAACCGCTTCCCGAGCTTTAATTTCGATACCATCACCTCGCCAGACGTGCGTTACGAGATCGACGTGACGCGCGCACCGGGCGACCGGATCCGCAAACTGGCCTATAAAGGCAAGCCGGTCGAGGCGAAGCAGGAATTCCTGGTCGCGACCAATAACTATCGTGCCAGCGGCGGTGGCGGCTTCCCGGGCCTGGACGGCAGCAATGTGGTGCTGGCGTCGCCGGACAATAACCGCGATATCCTGATCGACTACATCCGTAATGCGAAGGAGTTGAGCCGCAAATCGCAGGGTGCGGCGCGTAGCTGGCGCTTTGCGCCAGTCAAGACAGCGGGGCCGGTGGTGTTCCATTCGGCGCCTGGACTGGTCGCGCTGGCGCAGGAGGCGGGGATCGATAATGTCAGCCAGTTGAAAGCTGATGATGGCGCTGGCAAGGGCACGGCCTTGTACGCGGTCGATCTGTCGAAGTAACCATCACCACTGCCATATGCCCGTCGTTCCCGCGAAGGCGGGAACCCAAGATTTGCGCGCATATCGGCCGTTTCAAGCGTAGTCGCCGTGCCGAAGAATTGGGTTCCCGCCTGCGCGGGAACGACGTGCTTGACGCTGCAGGCTCATTGTGGGGCCGCGGCTTCCTCAATGCAGTTGCTTCTTCTCGGGCTGCACCAGCACGAATGGGCTCACCACCGACGCCCACAACACCTCGTCCGCCTCCAGCCAGCCCTGCGCCTGCGCATCGCTGACCTTGGCCACGCTGCCTTCGTTCATCCAGCGCGTCACGGCCTCGCGATCGTCGTGCGCGATGCGCAGGGCGACGTCGATCAGGTCCAGCGCCTCGCTGACCCAGATCACCGAGCCGCTGGCGAAGTGGCGTTCGAGCTCGCTCCATTTGACGCGGCCAGTCTCGCGGTTGATCTTGTCGTGCAGTTCGGTGTCGTTCTCGGGTTTGGTTTTCATCGTGAATCTGTTCAAAGAATCTCGACCGCAGGATGCGGCGAGGCTGCCCATGTTAACCGATAGGTCTGCGCCTTGCGCACGTTGCCGACCAGCGCAGGCCGGAAGCAGGCCAGGCAGGTGCCGTCGGGATGACGCACACTGGGATAGATGACGCCCATCGAGCCGTCGTCGAGTAGCGCGTTCGCCAGCGCCTGCGAGGCGACATAGCTGCCCGGATCGAGGCAGTCGGCATAGGCCGCCATGCCGCGCAGGTCGTGGAAGCTGGCGCTGAAGTCGGCCAGCAGGCACTGGTAGCTGACGCTGTCGTCGAAGCGGTCGATCTCGGCATATTCCACCGTTTTGTGGAAGATGACCTCGGCCAGCGAGGTCGCGGTGTCGAAGCCGCAATACCAGGCGCCGCGCTCGCCGTCGTTGAAGCGGCTGCCCTCGGGCCGGGCATAGGTGAAGGCCGCATTGACGATGCGGAAGTTGGGCAGGCCGAACACCAGTTCGTCCATGCCGATGCCGGGCAACAGCCCGGACTCGCCGCGCAGGCGGTCGTTGGTCGCGTTATCGAGTTCGAACAGGTCGCGCAGGATGTCGTCGCTGTCGGCCAGCGGCGCCAGCACCGAATCTTCCATGTCGGCGAAGCGCGAGGGAATCAGGCGGCAGGTGTCGTTCTGGCGCAGCAGCGTCAGCCGCGGCTGCGGCCTTCCCACCAGTTGCAGGCTCACAGGCCACCGCGCCGGGCATCGAGCAGGCGGCGCACGCTCTGCATCGCCAGCAGGCCGCCGCCGAGCATGAAGGCGAGCGGCGTGCGGCCGGCGAAGATGGGGTTGGTGTTGGGCAGCTGCACCCATTCGTCGGCCAGCTTGTCGCCATACAGGATGTGCAGGCTCTTATAGATACCGAGCAGGTAGGAGATGCGGGTGATTCGGTCGACTTCGAGCACCCGGTCCGGGTTTTTCTTCCAGTCGTAGAACGACGACGACGACAGGCCGCCGAGCAGCTCGCGCGCATCGTCGTCGCGCACGCCCCAGGCCGCCGTCAGCCTGAAGAAACCCTTCAGGGCCGATTGCGACAGGCGTTCGCGCTCGGTGCGTGAATTGAGGTCGACCAGGGTTGCCGGCTCGAAGCGGCTCTTGGGGTAGGCATAGGCCAGGCTCATGATTCCTCCGATATTGGAGTATTTATACTCCGAATAAGTATCGCATGCAAGGGCCGGTTGTCAAGCGGGCCGCTGCGTGACAGAATCGCCTGATTGCCAAACAGCAAATTTTCCTGGACCGTACCGTATGCGCTTGAGCTCGCTCTCACTGATAGCCGTCTGCCTCGTGGCCGCCGCGGCCGCTGGCCGTGCGCGGGTATCGAACGAAGACCTGACCAGCCAGGTGATGGCGCACGAGCGCGCCTTCGCCGCGACCATGGCGGCGCGCGATTTCGAGGGATTCGGGCGCTATCTGTCGCGCGAAGCGGTCTTCATGACGGGCAGCGACGCGCTGCGCGGCAAGGAGGCGGTCCTGGCGGCATGGCGCCGCCACTACGACGGCGGGGAGCCGCCATTCTCGTGGGAACCCAAGCAGGTGGAGGTGGTCGCGTCGGGCACGCTGGCCTACAGCACTGGTCCGATCCGCGACGCGCAAGGGCGGCGGATCGGCAGCTTCAACTCGGTGTGGCGCCTGGAGGCGCCAGGACGGTGGGCGGTGGTGTTCGACCGGGGCTGCGACTGCAGGCAGTAGAGCCGCCCCGGCCAGGAGCGAGGATCAGTCCTTGCCCACGCCGCTCAGCAGGGCGGCATCGGCGCCCGCGCCGGCGCTGAGCATCCAGCCGGTCATCAACAGGTACAGCATCAGCATCACGAACAGCACCGTGACGCGGCGCGCGGCCAGGCCTTCGAACAGCGGCTTTTTATTGTAGGCGATGCCCAGGAAGTAGGCGCCGAACACGGTGGCCATGTAGTGCACCGCGCCGAAGGTCTCGCCCAGCTCGCCCTTGCGCGGATGGTCGACCAGCAGGTGCGACAGGATCACCAGGATCAGGTAGGGCACCGAGGCGGCCAGCGGCGGCAGGTACAGGCCGAAGCGCTCGACGAAGTCGCGGATGGCGGGACGCTTGCGCGCCAGCAGCGGCAGGAACAGGTTGTGGATCAGGCCAGTGATGACGATGATCTTGAGCAGCACCGCCTTGTGCAGGCTTTCTTCGCCAAAGCCCAGGTTGTGTAGATTGGTCTCGGCCTGGCGGTTATTCTGCAGGAACCATTCCGGCGACTGGATTTGCAGGATGCGCTGGAACCAGCTGATTTCCTCCAGCGCGGCCAGGGCCACCAGGCCGGTCAGGCCGGCCAGCACCAGTACGCCGAAATTGAAACCCTCGGTCTTGTAACGGTCGATCGCGACGTAGCCGAGCAGGCCGGAGGTGAGCGAAAACGCCAGGAACTGCATCCATTCGACGATGCCGTCCTCGACCAGCAGGCGCGCCAGTTCATGCGGATTATTGGACCAGATCAGGGCCAGCAGTAGGCAGAAGGCGTTGATGACGATGCCCGTGACGATCACGGGGTGCTTGTACCATTTATTATTAACGACTGGATTATTTACCACTAACTTGCTCCTTCAGGGACGAAAAATGTTCGGTGGCGGCCGGTTGCAGGCCGGGCGCCGGTGCGGATTCGGGCTCGACCGCCGCCATGCGGTCCGATGCGCGGCGGCCGGTGCGGCGCACGGCGCCGACCAGCAAGGTGACCATGGCCCAGCCCCACAGCAGCGGGTCGAGCAAGGCGTCCCACAGGTTTCCGGTGGGCAGGCGCAGCAGCGAAAACAGGACCAGCGCGCCGAGCAGGCTGGCCGCCGGCCCGCGCGCATGGCCGCGCACGATGGCCAGCACGCAGCCGGCCGCGGCGACGATCGCCAGGGCCGGCGCGAGGCCCGGGCCGAAGCCGGCGTAATAGAAACCGCGCGCCAGGAAGCCGACGGCGTCGAGATAGAGCAGGGCGCCGGTCACGGCCAGCACCCCGGCCAGCGTTTGCGGCATGACCTGGCTGCGCCGGATGCCGTGCCAGCGCTCGGTCAGGCGCAGCAGGCAGCAGCCGACCAGCAGGCCGCTCGGATACTGGAAGGCCAGGCCCAGCCACCAGGCCGGCGACAGCTCGCCCGGCAGCGCCATCGCCGCCAGCGACAGCGCCAGCACGGCGCCCAGCGCAAGGCGCGATATCGGCGCCGCGCGCCGCCACAGGGCGCACGCCAGGGTGGCGGCGACGATGGCCCAGCCCAGGCGGCCGTACAGGAGTTGCAGGGACAGATCCGGCAGGTTCATCAGATGGTGCCTCCGGTCTGGATGCGGTAGCGGTGGTGGGCGATCGCCTGGCGCTGCCAGGTATAGGTCACGTGCAGTTCGTCGCCGACCTGCTGCAGGGTCGGATACGAGAACTCGTCGCCGGCCTTGCCGCTGGCGATGTCGGCCACCGTGCGCCAGCTGCGCATATCGTCCGAGATCGCTAGGCGCAGCACGCTGCGCGCCGAGGCGTCGTCGGCGGCGTGGTTGTACAGCATCAGGAACTGGCCGCTGGCGAGGCGGATCGCCGCCATCGAGGTGTTATGGTTGGGCAGGTCGAGTGCCGGCAGGTCTTGCCAGCTGGCGCCGCCATCCAGGCTCGCCGCATGCTGCATGCGACGCGCTTCGCTGTCGTCGCGCAGCAGGGCCCGCACCTCGGTCTTCGAGACCGGCACGATGGCCGGCTGCAGGGTCGAGGTGCTGTTGCCGATGCGCGCCAGCGACGTCGGGTTGCCCTGGGCATCGAAGGCCATCAGCATCGGGTACTTGTTGCCGATTTCAAAATAGACGGGCAGCCACCAGCCGCCATCGGCGAGCGCCAGCGGCGAGGTGCGCACCAGGGCGCTGGTATTGAACAGCGGCGAGGTCGGCAGCACGCGGCGCACGCGGAAATTCGCGCCCTGATCGGTCGACACGATGTGGGCGATGCGCGACGCCGCCCAGCCGCCGAGGCCGGTGGCGACCACGTACAGGTGGATCTTGCCGTCGCGGTCGGTCCAGGCGACGGGATTGCCGATGCGACGCACGCCGTAGCCGAGTTCGGCGCCCAGCGATTCGCGGCTGGCGACCACCCATGGCGTGCTCCAGGCGCCATTGGCCCAGGTCGAGGCATAGACCTGGACGTCGGGACCGCTCTCGCGGCTGCCGGCCCACCAGAAGGCCAGCAGGCGGTTGCCCGGCAGCGGCGTCATCGAACTGGCGTGGGCCGAC
The DNA here is from genome assembly GCF_030770395.1 of Telluria beijingensis. Taxonomy (GTDB): domain Bacteria; phylum Pseudomonadota; class Gammaproteobacteria; order Burkholderiales; family Burkholderiaceae_D; genus Telluria; species Telluria beijingensis. The sequence goes on from NZ_CP132480.1 coordinate 5,416,448, forward strand.
GGCATGCCTTTTGGGGCAGGGATGTGGGTGTGGGACAGTTCGGTGAGCGTGACCGGGCCGGCGCCGACGGCGCCTGTGAGCGTTGGCTGGGACGCGGCATGGGCGCCGCGCATCCAGCGCATGCCTTCGGCGCCGAGCATGAGCAGCACGAGGAGCACACAGCCGAGCAAGACGAGATTGCGGGGGCGCGGCTGAGGGATCGGGGGATTCTCCATTCGCTTCCAGTAGAGGGAACCCAGCAGACGCGTCCTGCACTGGCGGGCTCTGACATTGACGGTCCCGGAAGCGATGCCACGGCGCTGCGGGATTGCTGGCGCTAAATAGCCGGCCAGGAAAAGGCGCTATCGTACCGGAAAGCCGCGCAAAACACATCAGGCAGAGGCGAGAAACGGTCCGAAAATGACGTCATTACGCGTGAATACCATCGCGAACCGGCAGAAAGTGGCAAGGTCGCCAACATCCCCGCAATTTTTTGACAACACGGCCTATACTTGCGTTTTAGACAGACTGGACGCCGCTGCATGCGAACTCTCCCCGTTTTACTCATCATGGTGCTCGGCTTGCTTGTGTCTGGATGCGCGAACCAAAACCCGTATTTCGACTCCAGCAAGCCGCATCACCGGCCTGAAGGTTTCGCCAACAACTACCCGAACAATCCCGCCTACCAGCGGCCGAAGCTCGGTTTCTTCGAGGGCTGGGCGGCGCGCATCCGCAACTGGACCGAGGACGAATCGGTGCGGGCGCCGAGTGCGCCGATTCCCGTGGTGGCGCCCGACCTGGCCTTCATCCACGCCAACCGCGACACGCCGGCGCTGACCTGGATCGGCCATGCGACCTTTCTCTTCCAGACCGGCACCGGCGTCAACATCCTGACCGACCCGGTCTTCGACGGGCGCGCCTCGCCGCTATCGTTCGCCGGCCCCAGGCGGCACCAGCCGCCGGGCGTGGCGATCGCCGACCTGCCGCGCATCGACGTCATCCTGATCAGCCATTCGCATTACGACCACCTGTCGCGCGATTCGCTGCGCCAGCTGTACCGCCAGGCCGGCGGCCCGCCGCTGCTGGTGGCGCCGCTGGGCGTGGATATCTGGTTAGAGAAGAACGTGACGGGCGGCGACCGTTCGCGGATCGTCAAGCTGGACTGGTGGGACAAGACCGTGGTGCAGGGGCTGGAACTGCACCTGCTGCCGGTGCACCACTGGTCGGCGCGCTCGCTGTGGGACCGCAACGAGACGCTGTGGGGCGGCTTCGCGGTGACGCGGCCGGGTCATTCCTTCTTCTTTTCGGGCGACCTCGGTTATTCGAAGGATATCCAGGACATCGCGGCGCGCTTCGACGGCTTCGACCTGGCCGCCGTGGGCATCGGGGCCTACCAGCCGGTCTGGTACCGCAATTCGCACGTCAGCCCGGACGAGGCGGTGCGCATCCACCGCGAGCTGCGCATCAAGCGCAGCGTCGGCATGCACTGGGGGACGTATCCGATGGGGCAGGAGCGGCTGGACCAGGCCGCGATCGACCTCGCCACCGCGCGCAAGGCGCAGGGCGTGGCCGACGATGCGTTCTTCGTGATGAAGATTGGCGAGACCCTACGCTGAGCGCAGCGTCAGCCTGAGAATCTCGCCCGGCTGCCACAGCCGCATGCGCGGCCCCCAGCCGCCGGCGCCGCGGCTGATCACCAGCTGCATGTCGCCGACGCGGTGCACCCCGACCAGGTGCGGGAATTCGCGCTTGACCAGGTAGTCGAAGGGCCAGATCTGGCCGCCGTGGGTATGCCCGGACAGCATCAGGCTCACGCCTTCGCGCGCCGCGCGTTCGACCAGGCCGGGCGCCGGGATGTGCGCCAGCAGGATGGTGGCGCCCTCCGCCCGGCTCGGGATCGTGCGTCCCAGCCCTGCATAAATGTCGCCGCCTCCGCGCATGGCGCGGCCGATATCGTCCAGGCCCGCCAGGTGCAGGCCCGGGGCGATCTCGACCCGCTCGTCGCGCAGCCACTTGACGCCGCCGGCCGCGAATTCCGCGATCGTGCCGCCGGCGTCGCCATAGTATTCATGGTTGCCCGTCACCGCCCACACGCCCAGCGGCGCGCGCAGGCGGCGCAGCACTGGCGCCAGCTGGTCGTCGTTGATCGGCTCGTCCTCGACCTGGTCGCCCAGCATCACGACAGCGGCCGGGCCCAATGCGTTGATCTGATCTACCCGCTTGCCGAGCCAGGCGGCGCGGCGCTGGGCGCCAAGGTGGGTATCGCTGATGGCGACCAGGGTCATGCCGTCCAGTTCCTGCGGCAGGCCGGCCAGAATGAGCTCGTGTTCCACGATGGCTGGGGCGCGCACCGCCTGGAAGATGGCGAAGGCGCTGACAGACACGCCGGCGATGGCGCCGGCCGCCAGGATCCTCGGCGCCCATTGGCGCAGCCACAGGCCGAAGCCGGTCACCAGGTCGGCCAGCAGCAGGTATTGGGTCATGACGAACAGGATGCCGAGCCAGGTCATGGCGAATTGCCCCGGCCACCAGCGCCAGTCGAGCGCGGCGTCGCCCAGGCGCACGCCCAGCAGGTAGACGGCCCACACCACGACGGCGCCAAGCCACCACCAGCGCGCATGGACGCGTGCGCGGACCGGGCCGAGCGCATGCAGGCGCTGCGCCACATAGAAATGCATCAGCGTGCCGATGACGTTGAGGATGATCGAAAACATGTGTACTTACGCCGTGCGTTAGCCGGCATCGGAAGACCAAAACCGGTCAATCATAGCGTTAATGCAATGTTCATGTCGCCGGGAATTATCTTGAGGTTTATACTCGGTCGTCCTTGTTAACGATGCCTTGCTCAGTGACCGACCTGCTCAATGCGATTCCGCGCAACCTGATCCTGCCGCCCGGCAGCCTGTTCCTGCTGATCGGGTTCGGCTTGCTGGCGCGTCGTCGCTGGCCGCGCTTTGGTACTGTCCTGGCCGCGTCGTCGCTCGTGCTGCTCGTTTTCCTGTCGAGTAATGCGGGCGCCAGTTTCCTGGTCGCGCCGCTGGACCGGATGACGACGCCGCTGCTCGCGCCCGAACGCAGCGGCGCGCAGGCGATCGTGGTGTTGTCCGCCGGGCGGCTGCAAGAGGCGCCGGAATATGCTGGCCGCGACATCCCCGATTACATCGGCCTGGGGCGGCTGCGTTACGCGGCCCACCTGCAGCGGCGTACCGGTATGCCGATCCTGGTCAGCGGGGGCAGCCCGGAAGCTCTCAACCCCCTGGCCGACGCGATGGCCACGGCGCTGCGCGAGGATTTCGGTGTGCCGGTCCGATGGGTCGAGAACCGATCGCGCAACACGGCCGAGAATGCCGCGTTCAGCGCCGCGCTGCTGCGTGCGGATGGCGTCACGCGGGTGCTGCTGGTGACCGATGCGATGCACATGGAGCGTGCCCGCACGGTGTTCCAGCGTCAGGGGTTGGCGGTGACGGATGCGCCGACCATGTTCTTTGGCGACCAGGCGCGCAGACTGGGTGCATGGGTGCCTAGCGCCGAGGGGATGCGACGCTCGTGGTATGCGTCGTATGAGTTGATCGGGATTGCCTGGTATCGGATGCGGTCAGGGGAAGCGCCGTAGAGCGCTCAAGATCGGGTTGTATGAGGACACGCGGATCATGCCAGGCCCGTGAGCAGATGCTGGTCCGGTGGCGTCGTGTCGGCCTCACTGCATGCCCGGGTACTTGCGGTATCGTGCGCGCCCTCCAATGTAGGCAGGGCGAGTAGGCTGAGTGCAAAGCCAATGATGGCGCTGCTGCCGTAACCGACGAGCGGCGTCGGATAGTTTCCGAGGGCGGCTGCCACGATCGCGGCGAGCCAGAGCGCGCCAAAGACGGCATGGCTCTCGCGGTTCGGCGAATCGCGATGCCAGCCGACGATGGCAGGCGCCAGGAGCAGGAGCGAGCCGCCCATTACCGCTGCGCCGGCAAGCGCGTGCACCTCGAACGACGAGTAGAGAATTCCGTCGACGTACGGAACCGCCATCAGCGTGTCGGCACGGACCACGGTCGCGACGAAGCCGGCGATGCTCGCGCAGAGCGCCGCCACGACGAACCTGTCGCGGCGCATGATGGCGAGCACGGCCAGTCCGACGGCCAGCATGCCGGCCATAGCCCGGTCAGGCTGGCCGGCCAGCGCCATTGCGGCAGCGACCATGCCCACGGTCGTAAGCGCATTGCGGCAGCGTGCAAACGCGACGAGCATCGCCGGCAGCAGGATCAGGCTTGGCTGGATCGAGAACCCGCCCAGCCTCACCCAGCGGGCTGCGCCGTCGACACTGTGGCCAAGCAGCGCGGTGGCCAGCAATGCGCCCGCCATCGCCACGAGCGCCGCCGTGGTCAGGCGCCGGCCCCCGGGCAAGCTACGCCCGAGCAGCGCCAGCAGCGCCAGGCCGAGAAGCAGGGCACTGGCATTGATGCCGAGATAGCGCATCGGCGCGCCCGCAAGCGCCATGTACACAAGGCCCAGCGCGACGGCGCCGATGGCGCTGGCGACGCCTGTTACCCGTGGACGACGCAGCGTGGCGTGGAAGAGGTTCATCATGATCGGGTCTCCGTGGAAGGGGGGGCCATCGCCGGTCAGCGACGCGAAGGGGCGGAGCAGATGCCATGCGAGCGCGCGCGGCATCAGTCCGCAAAAGCTTTCGAGCGCATACCGCAGCGCTTCGGTGTCGTCGGGGATGTCGGCCGTCTCGCAGCGGATCGCCTGCCCCCATGACTGCAGCGACGGCGGAAGCGCTGCCTGCAAGACTCGACAGGCCAGGTCGGCAATGCCACGCCGGAGGCTCCTGTTCATGCGGCTGCCTTTCGGATCCGCATGGCTGGCGTCCCGCTGTCGACAGGCAGATTGTCGCGGGCGAGTTGCATGCCGCTCGCGGTCAGCCGATAGGCATGTCGCGGCGGTCGTCCGCCTTCGGATGGCTGCTGCCACTCCGCTTCAAGATAGCCCTGCGCTTCCAGGCGGATGAGAAGCGGATACAGCGTGCCCGATTTGACGTCGGCTAGCCGGGCCAGTTCGTAGCCGTGGGACCATTCGCCATTGGCGTGGAGCAGGGCGGCGAGGACCATCCTGGCGTGGGGTGAGAGGGCGCGTGTGCGAGTCATGCTTTATTATCTACCTAGGTAGATTTAACGTCCAATCTTTTCTGCTGATATCGATGGCTCCCGACTGAGGAGGCATTGCTTCAGGCCTGCCTTGATCGTCTTTGCATAAAACCCGCATGACTATCAAAGTCTTGTAGACTTCAGTGTCTAGACTAGCTAATCTAGAGAACAATTCCTGTACTTGGTATGAACGCTGTGCCCGTCTCCGCGCGCGCTTCTTCTACCTCAACGCCAATGTCATTTTCTGGAGCTCATCATGCGTCGCTGTTTTCTCATGCTTTCCGCATCTTTGCTGATCGGTTCTGTCCAAGCCGAATCCGGGCCAGAAACTGCACGGCAAGCCGAGATACACAAGGTAGTCGAGAAAATACATGAGCTCTATATCGATCCCGACAAGGTAAAGAACATAGGGCGCGCGCTGCAACGCGCAGAATTCGCCAGGCCGATGAGCGATGAGGCCTTCGCAAAAAAAGTTACCGACATCCTGTCGAATGAAACCCGGGACCCGCATTTGCGGTTGATGTACAGTGTAACGCCGACCTCGTCAGGCAGCAGTGCCGCTCCGACGTCGTCGGAAATCGCCCGGCGCGAGGAATATCTGCGAGCGCAAAACCATGGCATCGAACGCGTCGAGCGCTTGCCTGGAAACATAGGCTATCTAAGGACGCGGTTTTTCGCACCCGTGACATCGTCGGCACCTTCTATCGGCGCAGCAATGACATTGTTGGCGAACACGGATGCACTCATTATCGACTTGCGTGACAACGACGGTGGATCGAGTGCGGCAGTTCCATTCATGGCAAGTTATCTGTTCGATGAGCGCAAGCACATTGCCGACCTTTACACTCGCAAAGGCGATAGAACAGAGCAGCAATGGACTTCGCCTGCGGTCCCTGGTGTCCGTTACGGCGGCGAGAAAGACGTGTATCTGCTGACCAGCAAGTCGACGTTCTCGGCAGCCGAAGGCCTTGCATTCGCCTTGCGGGGGCAAAAGCGCGTGACGATCGTGGGAGAAACGACGCGCGGTGGTGCGCATCCGTCGAGCATCGAGCGGATCAGTCCACACCTCGCACTGATGGTGCCCACGTCAACGGCCCGGGATCCTGTTACCCTGCAAGACTGGGAGGGTGTCGGTGTGGCGCCGGATGTCGCTGTCCCAGCGGTTGAGGCGCTGACCCGTGCTCAAATTCTGATTCTTAATAAGCTAGAGTTGGACGAGCGAGACGCGGCAAGCAGGGCGGAAGTCCAGGCCAGACTGATAGAACTTGCGCCGTCGTCCTGAGCCCATGGCCGAGCCTCAGCGCGTGCGCCTCCGCTGGCGTATGTGCCTCAAGCCGCTTCGGCATGCTCCACCAACAGCTGTACCTTGGTCACCCCATTGTACTCATTGGCATCGAGCCTGAACGCCACCCGCGCCCGTTCCGGCAAACTCTCAGGATGCCCGAACCAGATCGCATCGTAGCGCCGCCCATTCTTCTCCAGCAGCAGCTTCAGGTGGCGCTCCTTGAGAATGCGCTGGCTGACCACGCGGAATTCGTCGCAGAACACCGGCGGCGCAAAACCCTGCCCCCACACCTGGCCGTCCATCAGTTCGATGAACTGGGTCGAATAGAACTCGTCTTCCAGCGGCCCGTCGGTCTCGACGATGCGCTCGAGCTGAGCCTCGGTCAGCCAGGCCTGGCCGACCGTCTCGAAGGCCTGGCAAAAGTGGCCGAAAGCGTCGTGCCGGATCTGCAGGCCGGCCGCCATCGCGTGGCCGCCGAACTTGTCGATCAGCCCCGGCACGCGCTTGGACACCAGATCCAGCGCGTCGCGCAGGTGGAAGCCCGGGATCGAGCGCCCCGAGCCCTTGATCCAGCCGTCGCCGGCCGGGGCGAAGGTGATCGTCGGCCGGTAGAATTTTTCCTTCAGGCGCGAGGCGACGATGCCGATCACGCCCTGGTGCCAGCCTTCGTCGAACACGGCGATGGTGCTGGCGCTGGTGGGCTCGAAGCTGTCCAGGTGGAGCAGGGCGGTGTCCTGCATCTCGGCCTCGATCTCGCGCCGCTTGAGGTTGATCTCGTTGAGCTGCTGGGCGATGGCCCAGGCGCGGCCCTCGTCGTCGGTGGTCAGGCATTCGATGCCGAGCGCCATGTCTTCCAGCCGGCCGGCGGCATTCAGGCGCGGCCCGACGGCAAAGCCCAGGTCGAACGGCGAGGCGCAGCGCGCTTCGCGCCCGGCCACGCGGAACAGCGCCGCCACGCCCGCATGCATGCGCCCCGCGCGCATGCGCTTGAGGCCTTGCGCGACCAGGATGCGGTTGTTGGCGTCGAGCTTGACCACGTCGGCGACAGTGCCCAGCGCAACCAGGTCGAGCAGGCTGTCGAGCTTGGGCTGGGTCTGGGCGTCGAACACGCCGCGCCGGCGCAGCTCGGCGCGCAAGGCCAGCAGCACATAGAACACGACCCCGACGCCGGCCAGGTTCTTGCTGGGGAAGCCGCACTCGGGCTGGTTCGGATTGACGATCACGCGCGCCGGCGGCAGGCTGTCGCCCGGCAGGTGGTGGTCGGTCACGACCACCTCGATGCCGCGCCGGTTGGCTTCTTCGACCCCCTCGATGCTGGCGATGCCGTTGTCGACCGTGACGATGATGTCCGGGTTTTTTTCGCGCGCCGTGATCTCGACGATCCCGGGCGTCAGCCCATAGCCGTGCACCACGCGGTTGGGCACGAAGTAATCGACTTCGGCGCCCATCGCGCGCAGGCCGCGCAGGGCGACCGCGCAGGCGGTGGCGCCGTCGCAGTCGTAGTCGGCGACGATGGTCATGCGCTTGCCGGCGCCAATGGCGTCGGCCAGGAACACGGCGGCGGCGTCGATGTGCTTCAGGCCGGCCGGCGGCGACAGCGCCGCCAGCTCGCTGGAGAGCTCGCGCACATGTTCCAGGCCGCGGGCGGCATAGATGCGCGCCAGCACCGGGTGGACGCCATCCTGGCGCAGCAGTTCCGAGATGCGGAACGGGCAGGGGCGGGTGGAAATGCGGGTCTTGGAAGTCAAGTTGCGGTCAGGTCAATAGGTCCAGTGTCGGGCGGCGCCAGAATTTTCGCTGCGCCATCGCGGTGGTGGTGGCCTCGATCAGGCCTTCGCGGCTGCTCAGCACCATCCGCAGCGTGTTCACGCGGCCAGCCTTGACGGCCGCCAGCAGCGGCGCGAACAAGGTCGCTTCAAGGTGTTGCATGCCCTGCAGCCAGCCATTCCAGTCGGCCGCCAGCGCGGCTTCGCCGAGGTTGCCGGCGACCAGCAGGCCGTCGCGGGCCAGCACGCCGTCCAGGCGGTCGAGGGATGCCAGCCGATCCGCGCCTACGGCGGCCAGCCAGCCGGGAACGGCATGGGTGGCCAATTGTGGCGAGGCGGCCGGCGCCGCGTTTGATGCGCCCCATACCCAGAACGCATTCACCACCGGCAGCCGGCGCGCCTCGCGCGCGGCATTCACGGGATGGGCGTGCCAGGCCATCTGCACCTCGTTCTGCAGGCGCCGGTACGCCTGGGCCTGTGCGCCCTTCGGCATGAAGTCGGTCAGGTCCATATTGGCGACGGTGTCCGGGCTGGCGGTGTCGAAACCCCAGTCGTCGGCGCGCAGGAACCAGGTATGGGCGTCGCCATAACGCAGCGGATGGCCGATCTCTTCGCACAGGGCGCGGGCGGCCTCGAACAGGGCGCGGCCATCGTCTTCGTCCAGCGCCACCTGGCGCGTGTCGGCCATCATCAGGTGGCTGCGCGCGATCTGGATATGGGCCGGCGTGACCACATGCCAGCGCCCGCGCGCCAAGTCGAGCCCGAAGCCGCGCATCGCCGCGGCGGCGAAGGCGGGGCGGCCGCCGGCGTCCAAGCCGAGCGCGCGCGCCAGCCAGGATTCGTGGGGCAGGGCGTGGGCCAGGTCGCCGGCCGGGGCCCGCTGCACGGACGAGGTGCGCGACAGCAGCGCTGCCAGGGCCGGCGCCTGCAGGGCGCGGACCAGGTCGGGAGCGAATTCGGGGAGCGGGAGGGCGAACGGCAGGACAAGCGTAATATGAGCCATCCCGCTATTTTAGGCCAAATTCGGCCGGCGGGAGGATTCGATCGCGGGTTGTCGGCAGGCGTTTGCACATGGTTTTTTGATAATCCGCGCCATAAAAGTGGATTGTCTGGCAAACTGCCGGCTTGGCGCGGCCAGGAGAACAAGAACAGACTGTATGAGCATCACCCATAAACTTCCCTATGAATGGCAGATCGGCCTGCGCTATACCCGCGCCGGCAAGCGCAGCGGCCGCAACAGCTTCATTTCCTTCATCTCGATGGCCTCGGTGGCCGGCATCGCCCTTGGCGTGGCCGCCCTGATCGTGGTGCTGTCGGTGATGAACGGCTTCCAGAAGGAAGTCACCAACCGCATGCTGTCGATGCTGGCCCATGTCGAGATCTTCGACGCCCGCGGCGCGCTGCCGGACTGGCGCGCCACCAGCCAGCAGGCGCTGCGCCACCCGGAGGTGCGCGCCGCCGCGCCTTTCCTGGATGCGCAATCGATGCTGCTGGTCGACGGCGTCATGAAGCCGGCGCTGCTGCGCGGCGTGGAGCCCGCCGAAGAAGCGAAGGTATCCGACGTGGTCCGCCAGATGAAGGAGGGCAGCTTCGATTCGCTGCGGCCCGGTTCCTTCAACATCGTGCTGGGCCGGGCGCTGGCCACGTCGCTCGGCGTCGGCGTGGGCGACCGCGTGTCGCTGCTGGTGGCCAGCGGCGGCATCCTGGGCGGCGCCGGCGCTCAAGGCGAGGGCGGGCCGAACGCGCTGCCGCGCCCGCGCGCGCTGACCGTGTCCGGCATCTTCGAGGCTGGACACTTCGAATTCGACTCCACGCTGGCGCTGGTGAACATTGCGGACGCCGAGGCGGTTACCGGCGCCAGCATGCCGGTCGGCCTGCGCCTGCGCCTGGCCGACCTGCAGCAGGCCCCGCGCGTGGCCTACGAGTTGCAGGGATCGATGGCGGGTGAGTTGATCATGCGCGACTGGACCAAGGTCAATACCGTGTGGTTCGCCGCCGTGCAGTCGCAAAAGAACATGATGTTCATTATCCTGACCATGATCGTGGCGGTGGCCGCCTTCAACCTGGTGTCGACGCTGGTCATGACGGTCAAGGACAAGCAGGCCGACATCGCCATCCTGCGCACGCTGGGCGCCTCGCCGCGCGGCGTGATGAAGATCTTCATGGTGCAGGGGACCCTGGTCGGCATGCTGGGCGCCTTGCTGGGCGTCGGCCTGGGCGTGCTGGTGGCGCTGAACGTCGACGTCATCGTCCCTGCCATCGAGCGCCTGCTGGGCGTGCACTTCCTGTCGCAAGAGGTCTACCTGATCAGCGAGATGCCGTCCGAGCTGCGTTGGAACGACGTCGGCTGGATCGGCGGCGTGGCCGTGCTGCTGTCCTTCCTGGCCACGATCTACCCGAGCTGGGCGGCGTCGCGCGTGAAGCCGGCCGAGGCGCTGCGGTATGAATAATCGTCCAACCAATCATGGGAACACATGAGCATCATCCACAAACTGCCGTATGAATGGCAGGTCGGCCTGCGCTATACGCGGGCCGGCAAGCGCAGCGGGCGCAGCAGCTTCATTTCCTTCATCTCGCTGATCTCGGTGGCCGGCATCGCCCTCGGCGTGGCGGCCCTGATCATCGTGCTGTCGGTGATGAACGGCTTCCAGAAGCAGGTCACCGACCGCATGCTGTCGGTGCTGGCCCATATCGAGGTGTTCGACAATGCCGGCAGCATGCCCGACTGGCGCGAGAAGGCGCAGCAGGCCTTGCGCAATCCGGCGGTGCTGGGCGCCGCGCCCTTCGTCGAGACCCAGGGCCTGCTGGTGCGCGACGGCGTGATGCGGCCCTCGGTCGTACGCGGCGTGCTGCCGGGCGAAGAGAACCAGGTATCGACCGTGGCGCAGCAGGTGCGCGCCGGCAGCTTCGACGCGCTCGAGCCGGGCCAGTTCAATATCGTGCTCGGGTATGCGCTGGCGCGCGCGCTCGGCGTGAGCCTGGGCGACAAGGTGACGATGGTGCTGGCCCAGGGCCAGGTGACGCCGGCCGGCATGGTGCCGCGCACGCGCAGCTTCACCGTGGCCGGCATCTTCGAGGCGGGCCACTTCGACTTCGACGCCGCGCTGTCCTTCATCCACATCGAGGATGCCCAGCGCCTGGAGCGCCTGCAGGCGCCGTCCGGCCTGCGCCTGCGCACCGCCAATATGCGCGAGGCGCCCGAAGTGGCGGCGCAGCTGAAGGCCTCGATGACGGGCGACCTCAATGTGCGCGACTGGCCCAAGCTCAATGCCAACTGGTACGCTGCCGTACAGACCGAAAAAAAGATGATGTTCATTATCCTCACCCTGATCATCGCGGTGGCCGCCTTCAACCTGGTCTCGAGCCTGGTGATGACGGTGACCGAGAAGCAGGCCGATATCGCGATCCTGCGCACGCTCGGATCGTCGCCGCAATCCATCCTGAAGATCTTCATGGTGCAGGGCGCGGTGATCGGCGTGCTGGGGACGCTGGCCGGCATCGGCATGGGCGTGGCGGTGAGCCTGAACATCGATGTCATCGTCCCGTTCATCGAACGTTTGCTGGGAGTGGAGTTCTTGTCCAAAGATATATATTTGATCAGTACCGTGCCGTCCGACCTGCATTGGCCGGACGTCGGCATCATCGGCGTCATCTCGGTGCTGCTGGCCTTTGCCGCCACCCTGTACCCGAGCTGGGCCGCCTCGCGCGTGAAACCGGCGGAGGCGCTGCGCTATGAGTGACGCATCGACGCCCATCCTGGCCTGCCGCGGCCTGGGCAAGACCTTCAGGCAGGGCGACGCCGAGGTGCGCGTGATCGACGGCGTCGATTTCGCCGTCCACCGGGGCGAGCGCGTGGCCATCGTCGGCGCGTCCGGCTCCGGCAAGTCGACGCTGCTGCACCTGCTGGGGGGCCTGGATACGCCGAGCCGCGGCGTGGTCACGCTCAAGGGCGAGGATTTCGCCAGCCTGTCCGAGGCGCGCCGCGGCGAATTGCGCAATACGGCGCTGGGCTTCGTCTACCAGTTCCACCACCTGCTGCCCGAGTTTTCGGCGCTCGACAACGTCATGATGCCGCTCCTGATCCGGCGCGAATCGCGCGCCAGCGCGCTCGAAAAGGCCCAGGCGATCCTGGAGCGGGTAGGCCTGGGCAAGCGCGTGGTGCACCGTCCCGGCGAGCTGTCGGGCGGCGAACGCCAGCGGGTGGCGCTGGCGCGCGCGCTGGTCACGCAACCCGCATGCGTGCTGGCCGACGAACCGACCGGCAACCTGGATCACACCACGGCGCAAGTCATCTTCGACCTGATGCTGGAGCTGTCGCGCACCCTCGGCACCGCCTTCGTGATCGTCACCCACGACATGGAACTGGCGCGCCGCTGCGACCGCGTGCTGCGCATGACCGAGCACGGCCTGCAGCCAGCGGAAGGATAAGCCATGTGGATCGATACCCACGTCCACCTTGACGCGCGCGAATACGGCGGCGACGGCGCCGGCGTCGCGCTCAGGGCGCAGCAGGTCGGGGTGTCGATGATCGTGATCGTGGCGGTCGAGCGGGGTAATTTCGACGCCGTGGCCGGCCTGGCGCATGGCAGTCCGAACGCCTGCTATGCCTTGGGCATACACCCGATCTGCGTGCCGCAGGCCCGCGACGAGGATCTCGATCATATGCGTTCCCGGGTCGAGGCGGCGATGAGCGACCCGCGCTTTGTCGGCATCGGCGAGATCGGGCTCGATTTCTTCCTGCCCGAGCTGACCACCCCCGAGATGCGCGAGAAACAGGAACGGTTCTTCCGCGAGCAGTTGCGCATCGCGCGTGACTTCGACCTGCCGGTACTCACCCACGTGCGGCGCTCGCAAGACCAGGTGCTCAAGCACCTGCGCCAGATTCGCCCAGGTGGGGGGATCGCCCATGCTTTCAACGGCAGTTTCCAGCAGGCTCAGAATTTCATTGACCTCGGATTCCACCTGGGATTCGGCGGCAACATGACCTTCACGCGCGCGCTGCAGATCCGGCGCCTGGCGGCCGAGCTGCCGCTGGAATCGATCGTGCTCGAAACCGACTCGCCCGACATCGCGCCGAGCTGGATTCATCCGGGACGCAACAGTCCCGAACAGCTCCCCGCCATCGGCGCCACCCTGGCGGAACTGCGCGGCATCGGTGTCGACGAGGTCCGTATTGCGGCATATCGGGCTTCGATCGCCGCGATCCCCCGTCTTTCCGGACTGTGTGGCGTCGTGTAGACGACAGTCAGCCTAAAGGGAAGTTCAGGCAATCTCACTCGATAGTTGCTGACACCCGCCAAATCCCGTTCCTGCCTGCCGTGACATGATGTGCTTCCTCATGAGTGCATCACTGGACGGGAGACGGATGTGGACAGCGCGAGCGAATTCCTGCGCATGCTGCAGCACGAGAAATCGCTGACGACGGCCCACCGGCCGATCCGCCTGCGTCTTGGCCATGCCGACCACCTTGCCGATGAAATCCTGCTGCCGCAGCGGGTCAGCGGCACCGAGGCCGTGTGCGGCCACCTCGAATACGTCGTCACCTGCGTCGCCTCGACGCCGCGCCTGCCGCTCAAGGAACTGATCGCGCTGCCGGCCGAGATCCAGTTCGTCACCGACCGCGGCCAGCTGCGCAGCGCCTGCGGCATCGTGGCCGAGGCGCGCGCCGGCGACTACGACGGCGGCCTGGGCGTCTACCAGCTGGTGATCCGCGACGCGCTGGCGATCATGGAAAAGCGCGTCAACAGCCGCGTGTTCCGCTACCAGAACGAGCTCGAGATCGTGCAGGTGCTGTTCGACGAATGGCGCCAGTCGAACGGCGTGCTGGCCAGCGCCTTCGAGTACGAGCTCGATCCGCTGTTCGACATGCGCCAGTTCCCGCCGCGCGAACAGACCATGCAGTACAACGAATCCGACGCCGCTTTTGTCCGTCGCCTGCTGCGCCGGCGCGGCGTGGCCTGGACCTTCCGGCCCGGCCATGCGCGCACCCGCACGCTCGAGGTCGAGCGCGACGCCTCGCCGGTGCACACGCTGGTATTGTTCGCCGATGCCAATTCGCTGCCGCGCAACGGCGCCGGCACCGTGCGCTACCACCGCGGCGGCGCCACCGAAGACCGCGACACCATCGTCTCCTGGAGCGCCGCGCGCCGCCTGCAGGCGGGCAGCACCACGCGCCACAGCTGGGACTACCGCAACCCGCTCGGCACCCAGTTCATGACCGCCACCGCGCGCAGCATGGCCGACCAGGGCCGCAACGGCAACCAGCTCGCCGCCAGCCTCGACGATTACCAGGTCGAGATGCCGCATGCCGGCAGCGACGTCGAAGACCACTGGCGCCTGGGACAGGTGCGCATGAACCGCCACGAGTTCGAGACCAAGTGCTTCCATGGCGAGGGCAGCGTGCGCGACCTGCGCGCCGGCGAATGGTTCACCCTGAGCGGCCATCCCGAGATCGACACCCACCCGGTCGCAGAGCGCGATTTCCTGGTCACCGCCCTCCACATCGAGGCCGAGAACAACCTGCCGGCCGACGTCTCGGCCCGCGTGCGGCGCCTGATGGGGGCGTGGCTGGAGGGGGGCGCCTTTCCGGAGGCGCCGCCGTCGCTCGATGCGGTGCGCGTGCGGGTCGGCTTCGACGCGGTACGGCGCGGCATCCCGCTGGTGCCCAGCTTCGATCCGCGCCTCGACCTGCCGCATCCGCAGCTGCAAAGCGCGATCGTCACCGGCCCGCCGGGCGAGGAAGTGCACTGCGACGCGCTGGGACGGGTCAAGATCCGCTTTCCCGGCATGCGCACCAGCGACCACCGCCATGCCCATGGCGCGGGCGCGTCCGACACGCCGGCCGATTCGGCCTGGGTGCGGGTGGCGTCCAACTGGGCCGGGGCCGGGCCGGGCAGCCAGCAGCAGTCCGGCACGCTCGGCCTGCCGCGGGTCGGCACCGAGGTGCTGGTGGCCTTCATGGGCGGCGACCCCGACCGGCCGGTGATCCTGTCGCAGCTGTACAACCAGCGTTCGCAGCCGCCGGCGCTGAGCCGGGCGGGGGAGTTGCCGGGCAATCGCTACCTGTCCGGGATGCGTAGCCGCGAGATCGGCGGGGCGCGTGGCGGCCAGCTGCTGTTCGACGATACCCCGGGCCAGATCGCAGTGCAGCTCGCCAGCGAGCACGCGGGTTCCGAACTGAACCTGGGCTGGCTGTCCGAACCGCGCGCCAACGGCCAGGCCGGCCCGCGCGGCGAAGGCGCCGAACTGCGCAGCGACAAGGCGGTGGCGCTGCGCGGCGGTGAAGGCATCCTGCTCAGTGCGGGCGGCAAGCATGACGAGGCCGGCTCCCAGCTCGAGCGCGCCGGCCTGGTGGGCATCGTGGAGGCGATGCACGGCGTGCTGGACACGCTCGGGCGGCTGGCCGGCGACCATGGCGAGAACGAAGAAGCGAGGCCGCGCCTGGACGCGCTGGCCGAACGGCTGCGCCAATGGCACGATGGATCGAACGTGGCGCCAGGCGCGGGCAAGGGCGGCGAACCGGTGGTGGCGGTGAGCGCTCCCGCCGGCGTGGCGATCGCCAGCGACGACAGCATCGTGCTGGGAGCCCAGGCCAAGGTCGACATCGTGTCGACCGGCGACGCCGAACTGGCCACCGGCCGCAGCCTGTTCCTGCGCGCCTCGCGCGCGCTCAGCATGTTCGCCTATGAACTGGGCATGAAGCTGATCGCGGCGCGCGGCGACATCGTCGTGGAAACCCACCGCGGCGATATCGAGATCAAGTCGTCCAGCCGCATCCGGCTGATCGCCGCCACCGGCATCGAGCTGGAGGCGCCGACCGTCAAGGTGGTGTCGCAAGGCACCCAGACCGACTGGGACGGCGGCACGATCACGCACCAGAGCAGCGGCAAGCACGTGGTGAGGGCGGCCGGCATCGAACACCTGTCCCCGGGCGGGGGCGCCCCGGCCGGCCTGCACTTGCCGGCGACCGAGCTGGAGACCGACGAGCGGATCGTCGTGTTCGACCGCCAGACCAATCTGCCGGCCCGCGGGCAACGCTACGTCGCCCGCCACGAGGATGGCACGCGCATCCAGGGCGTCACCGACGACGAGGGACGCACCAGTATCCTGAGCAGCTACGCGATGGGCGATATCGAAATCCGCCTGTTGCCCGACGACGAACCAGACGATCCCGGTGCGGGCCGGGCATGAAGGAGCCGACCCGTCCAATTCCCCAGCCGACTGTCGACCGCGATGGAAGCCTGGTGGCGCATACGGTTGCAACGCCGACGGCCTTCAAGGTGAGGGCCAAGGTGACGATCGGGTCGCGCAAGGTGATTCCGGTGATATTCGTGCCCGGGATTATGGGGTCGAATCTGCGGGCGCGGGGCGATATGAAAGCCAGGAAGGACGATATCCTCGCACCGGGCGAACCGGCGTGGCGACCGCCAAACGGCATCGTCGAAGGCTTCTGGGAGGCGCGCAAGTGGGCAGGGCGATCGCCTTCCGAACGGCAGCGTATCCTGGACGCCAGTGTTCTGGAAGTCGATCCAAATGGTCAACTGGCCTTTGCTCCGAATACGTTCGATCCCGCAACGTTGCGCGAACGGGGTTGGGGAGAGGTGCATGCGGGTTCCTATGGCGCCCTGCTGATCGACTTGCAGAGACACCTCGACAAGACCTTCCAGATTTCCCCACGTGGCGATCGCGAGATTCGCCATTTCTGGCTTCGAGTCATGCAATCCCAACCGGAATCCTGGGGTGTACGCAAGATCGAGAAAGTGACTGAAGCCGAACTCGAAAAATACGCGTCCTATCAGTACCCGGTTTATGCGTTTGGCTATAACTGGCTTGAATCGTGTGAGAAATCAGCGCAGCGATTGCGAGCACGCATCGACCAGATCAAGAAGTTTTGGACTGATCGAAAGCATGAGTGTGGAAAGGTCATCTTGGTCACCCATTCCATGGGCGGCCTGGTGGCCCGTGCGTGCGCACGGTTGAGTTCGCCAGGCGACGGTAGCGCGCCGGATATCGCCGGAATCATCCATGCCGCGATGCCTGCGCTCGGGGCACCGGTGACTTACCGGCGAATTGCATGCGGTACCGAAGGAGGGCGGTATGTCAATGGACTTGGCGATAATCTGAAGGCAGGTGCCGTGATGGACATTGCCGGCGAGAGTGCTGCAGATACGACACCCATCATGGCTCTTTCGCCGGGAGTCCTCCAATTGTTGCCAAACCACCAGTATCCCGCTCCCTGGCTACTCATCAAGACGATTCGGTCGGTCAACCGACGGGACGACGTACGTGACTTGCTCGCCCTCCCGGATGGTAATCCCTACGATTTCTAT
Organism: Telluria beijingensis; assembly: GCF_030770395.1. Classification (GTDB taxonomy): domain Bacteria; phylum Pseudomonadota; class Gammaproteobacteria; order Burkholderiales; family Burkholderiaceae_D; genus Telluria; species Telluria beijingensis. Next base: position 5,433,942 of record NZ_CP132480.1, read on the forward strand.
CGCGATATGAAGTCCTGGTACAGGATGATCGATCCAGGTCTCGCGGACCCGGCAAAACGCTTCAAGGATTCAGAGCGCAGCGTGGCGGATGCGATATCGGATGCCATTAATGAAGCTGAATATTTTCACACCAGGTTGCTGACTACACAGGATGCCAAGAAAGGACAAACCCCTTACTACCATCCGAATACCTATGCCTTCCATGGCGCAGACAAATCCCTGAAGGCGTATGGACAGATTCGCTGGGTTGCGCGGGAGCAATCGGTCAGCCCCGCTGCGCTCACGCCGTCGGGTATCCGGAACGGGCAGCTCACGTCGATTAACGAGCAAGGGGCCCGCGAGGTGCGCATTGGCCAGGACCTGCAATTGCGCTTTTCGGTATGGCCGGAGGATGCACATGGCGACGAAACGGTCCCGGTCCAGTCTGGAGCCGGCCCTACGGCATATATACGACAGATGTTCGCGCCGGCAGGATTGCGCCATCAAGACAGCCTTCAGCCCGAGACAATGCGCCTCCTGGTACGGCATCTCATCGTCAAGATCGTACAGGATGTCCAATGAAACGGGTTCGCGGCCGGCGCGTGCGTTGGGTATGTGGGCTCACGGCGGTGGTATTGGCACTGACGTCGTTTCTTGCCAACTCGGTGCAAACGGTGCATGACAAGCAGAAGGTGGCAAAAATGACGGAGAAAATGAGAACAGTTTGCCTCGGCCGTTTTCTGATCGATTTACCTGCCGATGCGCCAGTCAAAGTCAAATATGGGTCTGTGGGTGGCCTGGATATTGAAACTATTTCAGCCGAGTCCGATGAAGAGTTTGCCGAACGGTTGCGGCAAGCGGAACTTGACATGGCGGAGGCGACCAATAGGGAGGGGCGACCAAGCCTGGAATCCAGCAAGGAAATCGCGGTAGATACCGGCCAGGGAAAAATCTTTATCTATAACCGGCGGCGAACGAAGGTGCTGGAGGATCATGAATTCGTCTTCAGCGAAAATGTCGCTCTTCTCAGCATGCTGCGGTTTCCTGATTTAAGTGTCACTGGTGAAATCGAATGGGTCGCACCTCGTAACCTTCCCAGAGTGTCCAGTATCCTGAATTTCATTCGCCCGCTCAATGAAGGGGAGATTCCGCGTGAGAGCGGATTTTGCCTGGGACATGCGATCGTCCTCGACCCCTACGATCACGATAATCGCGAAAGCGCCGTCATGTTCGCCGGGTTGCCGGGGCATCCAGATGTGAACATCGTTCTTTCTTCGATGGCGGGCGCCAGCCCGGCGCCAGGGTTGCTTGAGCGTAATGCAAAAGCGGAGGCGCGCGAGCCAATTTATATGCGACTGGCGTTCAGTAATTTGCGTGAGCATAAACGTGTCATCAATGGACTGGAGGGAGAAGAACTGGTGCTGCGCATACGTGAGCCAAGTTTTACGACGGGCTACTCGTTCCAGTGGGAGATGGCCGGGAAACAGGACGATGTCCACACACCGACATTGAAACTGGAGCTCGAGTCCGGGGTAAATCCGGTTGCAGGCGGCAAGCCTGTCCAATCCACGCTCACTGAAGAGGCAATGTTTGAACTTTGGGAAAGTATTGTGAGTAGCATCCGCTTGCGGCCCTATCAGGAGGCGAAGACGGCAGTTTCCGAAGAGCCCCACATTGCACTGGGTGCGAGCGTCCTGGCGGGAGAGGTCTGCCCACAGACTGGCTGGTGGCAATGCGCGGATGGGGGCGGTGACGTGAGTGTCCTTGGCGGCCAGCGCCAGTTCATCAAGCAGGGCCAAACCATGCCGCAAGCACTCCTGCTGCCACAGCAGACGATGTGGCAGCGCCTGCGGGGTGTGCAGCCGAGTTATGAAAGCAGGAATTCGACATTATGGGCGCTGGTAGACAAGCGCAGCAGTAGTCGGATCACGCATCAGAGTGGACTCGAGCAGGCCGTAGCCACGCAGGATTTCCTCAACTTCCCGGCTGGAACAGGGCCTGCTGGAAGTTTTCAGGCCCCGATCGGCAGCATTGCAAGGACTGGCGCCGCCTGCCCGGCCAGTGGATGGTGGCGCTGCGAAGACAGCCATGCACTCGATGGAACCCGCTGGTTTGCAGCCGGGAGCCTGCTTCCAGCTGCAACTTTCCGCGCACACCTCGCGAGGCGGAGTGGCGGACATCCTGAGCTGATTCATCGGCGAAGCGCATGGCAGCTTGTACGTGTCGACGCCGATCCTCTCCCCGGCGTCGTCGCAGATCCAGCAACATCACAGGACTTCGATGACACGTCAAGAGCATGAAGTTCATCGCCCCCCCGGCTTGTTCGATCCGAGGGAGCGGATCGCCAGCAGCATGCGATTGCGCCCCACAATAGCCGGCCGTCGGTAGCACGCCCCACGATGCGCAGCGCGATCCTCGCGTTCGCCGCCGGCGCCGCCTGGCTCCAGCTCCAGGCCGCGCTGCCGTCGGCGACCGCGCTGCTGGCCTGCACGGCGGCGACGATCACGGCCTGCCTCCTGCTGCGCGGCCTTGCGCGAACGATCGCCACCGGCCTCCTGCTCGGCGTCTGCTGGTCCGCCGCCATCGCCCACCTGGCCCTGCGCGACGCCTTGCCCCACAAGGACGAAGGCCGCGACATCGCCGTCACCGGCACGATCGCCAGTCTCCCGCACCGCTTCGACGGCGGCGTGCGCTTCCACTTCGACGTCGAGCGAACCGACACCCGCGACGCCACCGTCCCGTCCCGAATCGTGCTGTCCTGGTACGGCGCCACCGCCGCCGATCCCGCTTTCATCCACCCCGGCGAACGCTGGCGCCTCGTGGTGCGCCTGCAGCGCCCGCACGGCAACGCCAATCCCCATGGTTTCGACTACGAAGCCTGGCTGCTGGAGCAGGGCGTGCGCGCCACCGGCTACGTGCGCCCGGCAGGCAGCAGCAACGCGCGCCTGGACGACTGGAGCCCGGGCGCAGGCCATGCGATCGAACGCGCGCGCGGCTACCTGCGCACCCGCATCCTGGCCATCCTGGACGGTCAACCCTATGCCGGCGTCATCGTCGCCCTGGTCATCGGCGACCAGCGTGGCATCGACCAGGACGACTGGGATGTGTTCAACCGCACCGGCATCAGCCACCTTGTCTCGATTTCGGGCCTGCACATCACGATGGTGGCCGGCCTCGCCGCCTGGATCGCAGCGAGCCTGTGGCGCCGCTCGTTCTGGACCGGCGCCCAGCTGCCGCTCTTCCTGCCGGCCCAGAAGGCCGCGGCGCTGGCCGGCGCGCTGGTGGCGCTGCTGTACGTGCTGCTGGCCGGCTTCGGCGTGCCGGCCCAGCGCACCTTCTACATGCTGGCCGTGGTCGCCGTCGCGGTCTGGTGCGGCCGCATCGCGTCGAGTTCCCACGTCCTGTGCCTGGCGCTGGGCATCGTGGTGCTGCTCGACCCGTGGGCGATGCTGTGGCCGGGCTTCTGGCTGTCGTTCGGCGCCGTCGCCGCCATCCTGTATGCCTGCAGCGGCCGGCTCGGCGAGCAGACGCGCGGCTGGCGCGCCGGCCTGGTGCTCGGCGCGCGCACCCAATGGGCGGTCACCATCGGCCTGGCGCCGCTGACCTTGCTGCTGTTCGGCCAGGTTTCGCTCGTCAGCCCGCTCGCGAACGCGGTGGCGATTCCCGTCATCAGCCTGTTCGTCACACCGCTGGCGCTGGTCGGCAGCATCCTGCCGTCGCCGCTGGCCGACCTGGCGCTGGGCGCGGCCCACCTGGCAATCGCGCTGCTGGCCTGGCCCCTGCAATGGCTGGCCGCGCCGGCGCTGGCGGTATGGACCGCGCCGGCGCCATCCGCCTGGATCCTGGCGCTGGCCCTGGTGGGCACGGCGTGGATGCTGGCGCCGCGCGGCTGGCCACAGCGCTGGGCGGGCCTCGCGGCCTGGACGCCGCTGCTGACCCAACTGCCGTCGGCGCCGCCCGCCGGCGAATTCAGCGTCACCGCCTTCGACGTCGGCCAGGGCATGGCGCTGCTGGTCGAGACCCATCGCCACCGCCTGCTGTACGACACCGGCCCGCAATACGCCCCCGGCGCCAGCGGCGCCACCCGCGTCATCCTGCCTTACCTGCGCGGGCGCGGGATCGGGCGCCTGGACCAACTCGTCGTGTCGCACAGCGACCTCGATCACGTCGGCGGCGCCGATGCGCTGCTCGCGACGCTCGACGTGAAGGAACTGCGGTCGTCGCTGCCGACCGCGCACCCTTTGTTGCGCATGGCCGGGCGACAGCGGCGCTGCCAGGCCGGCCAGGTCTGGGAGTGGGATGGCGTGCGCTTCGAGATGCTCGGCCCCGATCCGGCCAGCTACGCCAACCCGCGCCTGAAGGCCAATGCGCGCAGCTGCGTGCTGCGGGTCAGCGCGCAGGGCAGGGCGATCCTGCTGGCCGGCGACATCGAGGCCGCGCAGGAGGCGGCGCTGCTCAGCGCTGGTCCGCAGCGGCTGCGCGCCGACGTGCTGCTGGCGCCGCACCACGGCAGCGGCACCTCGTCCAGCGCCGCCTTCCTGCACGCGGTCGGGCCTTCGCTGGGCATCTTCCAGGTCGGCCATCGCAACCGGTACCGGCACCCCAAGAAGGAGATCTACGCGCGCTACGCCGAGCACGGCATCCGGCGCCTGCGCACCGACGAGCGCGGCGCCGTCACGTTGCATTTCGGCCGGCAGCTGACGGTCGACACGTATCGCGCGACGCGCGCCCGTTACTGGCACGGCCGCTGAGTCGAGTCCGCGTCGATCTCAGGCGCGCGGCAGCGTGATCGTCACCTGCAGGCCGCCATCCTCGCGGTTGCGCGCCACGATGTCGCCGCCGTGGGCCTGCACCACGCGCTGGGCGATCGCCAGGCCCAGGCCATGGCCGTCGACCCCGGTGCGCGAGGCGCCGGCGCGGAAGAACGGCTGGAAGATCGCCGCCAGGTCGTCCAGCGCGATGCCCGGCCCGCGATCGAGCACGTCGATGCGGGCCAGGTCGCCGTCGACGCGCAGCGCCACCGTCACGATGCCGCCCTGGGCCCCGTGCTTGGCGGCGTTGCGCACCACGTTCTCGAGCGCGCTCCACAACAGGTCGGGGTCGCCGTTCACGGTGACGCTGCCCTCGGCCTCGATCAGGATCCGGGTCGCATTCGCCGCTGGCCGGCCGTCGCGCAGGTCGTGCCGGGCCGCCTCGAACCGGGCGTCGGCCACGATGCTGTCGGCCAGCTCGGTCAGGTCGACCGGCTCGCGCCGCAGCACGTCGGGCAGGGCTTCCAGGCGCGACAGGGTCAGCAGTTCGCCGACCAGCTTGTCCATGCGGTTGCTCTCGCGTTCGATGCGTTCGAGCGTGCTCGCGATCTTGTCCGGCTGCTGGTGCGCCAGCCCGACCGCCGCCTGCATCCGCGCCAGCGGCGAGCGCAGCTCGTGCGAGACGTCGTGCAGCAGGCGGCGCTGGCCGTCCATCAGCGCGCGCAGGCGCCCGCTCATGCGGTCGAAGTCGCGTCCCAGGTCGCTCAGCTCGTCGCAGGCCTTGGTGGCGGGGCCGAAGCGCGGCGCCAGGTCGCCGGCCGCCGCCGCCTCGAAGGCGCTGCGCAGGGCGCGGATCGGACGCGAGAAATACCAGGCCAGCAGCGCCGCGAACAGCAGGCTGGCCATCACGGCGGCGCCGATCACGACCTTCTGGCCCACGCGCCGGCGCGCGCCGGGATCGAGCGCCGGCGTCAGCGGGTCTGCTCCGCCGCCACCCCGGGCGCCCTCGGGCCGACCAGGCTGGCGCGGTACGAAGGCCAGGTAGCTTGCGCCTTGCGGGGTGGCCAGCCGGCGCGCGCCGCGCCAGGCGCTGCCGTCGGCGCCATGATTGAGCTGGCGCTCGGCTTCGTTCACCAGCTCGGCCGGCACCGCGCGCCCGAGCAGGTCGCGGCGCGCCCCGTCCAGCACATACAGCTGCGGGCGCCGCATGTCGGCCAGCAGGCCGCGCAGCGCCGGCTCGCCGCCATGGCGCAATGTGGCCGCCGCGGCGTCGAGGGCGATCGCGGCCGGCGGGCCGGAGTCCAGCGTCGGCGTGGCTTTCTGGCGCGCCTGGTCGCGCAGCCAGAAGGCGCCGCCGATGGCGATGGTGGCGGTCAGCTGCGCCAGCAGGATCGACAGGAAGAACTTCCAGAACAACCGGCCCATGCTATTCCTTGATCAGCTGGTAGCCCTGGCGGTAGATGGTCTGCAGGCAGGAACGGCCGTCCTCCAGCGGTCCCAGCTTGTGGCGCAGGCTGCTCAGGTGGACGTCGATATTGCGGTCGAAGCGCGCCAGCGGCCGGCCCAGCCCCTGCTCGGACAGGTCGTTCTTGCTCACCGGCTTGCCGGCATTGCGCGCCAGGACTTCCAGCAGGTTGAACTCGGTGCTGGTGAGGTCGAGCGGCTTGCCGTCCCAGGTCGCGCGCCGTCCCTCGGGGTGGATGGCCAGCTTGCCGACCGTGAGGGTCGCGCCGGGGCCGCTGTCGGGCTGGGCCTGGGTGCGGCGCAGGATGGCGCGCACGCGCGCCGTCAGCTCGCGCGGCGTGCATGGCTTGGCCACGTAGTCGTCGGCGCCCAGTTCCAGGCCGAGGATGCGGTCGGCGTCGTCGCCGCGCGCGGTCAGCATCAGCACCGGGATGCGGCTGGCGGCGCGGATCCGGCGCAGCGCCTCGATGCCGCTGGTGCCGGGCATCATGACGTCGAGGATGGCGATGGCGTACTGGCCGCCCAGCGCCTCGTGCGCGCCGTCGTCGCCATTGTGCACGCAGGTGACCCGGAAGCCTTCCTGTTCGAGGTATTCGGCGAACATGCCGACCAGTTCGACGTCGTCGTCGATAAGCAATACATGGTTCATGGCGACAGGATAGCGCAGTCGCGCCTCCAGGTCTTTCACGCCTGGCGCGGCTTTACCCGGATTTACGTCGCTTAGGCGCGCTTTACACCCCTGCGCCACACAATGGCCGCGTCAAACCAACCGGAGGAACTCACGATGACACAGCAGCGCACGACCGCCACGCACCATGACAACCAACACCACTGCGGCCTCGACGCGGACCTGGCGCGCCTGCTGGGGCGGCCGGCCACGCGGCGCCAGTCGCTGCGCTGGCTGTGCGCCGGCGTGGGCGCGGCGGCGCTGCCGGTGGCCGGCTGCGGCGGTGGCGGCGATGGCTCGGCGGACGGCTACGGCATCTCGACCTCGACCACCACGACCGGCGCGGGGACGACGGGCGGCGGCAGCGCGGCCTGCTCGGTAATCCCCGAGGAGACCGGCGGCCCGTATCCGGGCGACGGCACCAACCGCAACGCCAACGGCGTGGCCAACGCCCTGGTCCTGTCCGGCATCGTGCGCAGCGACATCCGCGCCAGCGTGGCCGGCGCCAGCGGCGTCGCGCAGGGCGTGCCGCTCACCATCCGCCTCAGGATCGAGAACGTGGCGCAAGGCTGCGCCGCGGCCGAAGGCGCCGCCGTCTACCTGTGGCACTGTACCCGCGAGGGCGGCTATTCGATGTACTCGAGCGGCATCGTCGACGAAAACTACCTGCGCGGCGTGCAGGAGGCCGACAGCGACGGATGGGTCACCTTCACGACCATCTTCCCCGGCTGCTACGACGGGCGCATGCCGCACGTGCACTTCGAGGTCTATCCGACCCTGGCAAGGTCGACGAGCGCGGCGAACCGGGTCAAGACCTCGCAGTTCGCCTTCCCGCTGGCGACCTTGAACGAAGCCTACGCCAGCAGCGGCTACGCCACCAGCGTGCGCAACCTGGCGCGCATCAGCTACGCCACCGACAATGTGTTCAGCGACGGCACCGACCTGCAGATGGCGAGCGTCAGCGGCAATGCGACCCAGGGCTATACCGCCACCCTGGCAGTAGGCGTTTCATTCTAAAGAAGGTTCGCACGACGGCGCCAGCCATTACAATGGGTCGCTGTCGAATAACCAAGGTTCGCGAACCTCGTTCCATGTCCAAACCCCTGCTTCATTTCGCCCATGGCAACAGCTACCCGGCCGGCACCTACAGCCGGCTGCTGGAACAGCTCGAGGTCCACTACGACGTGCACCTGCTCGACATGCACGGCCACGATCCGCGCCATCCGGTGGCCGACGGTTGGGGTGCGCTGGTCGACGAGCTGGTCGAGCACCTGGAAGGGTATGGCCGGCCGGCGATCCTGGTCGGCCATTCGCTGGGCGGGATGCTGTGCATGATGGCGGCCGAGCGCCGTCCCGAGCTGGCGCGTTGCGTGGTGATGCTCGATTCGCCGGTGGTGGCGGGCTGGCGCGCGCTGGCCTGGCGCCTGGCCAAGCTGGCCGGCTGGGGCGAGCGCCTGTCGCCGGCGCGCTTCGCCCGCAAGCGGCGCGAATTGTGGCCCAGCCGCGACGACGCGCACCGGCATTTCAGCGCCAAGCCGATCTTCCAGGCCTGGGCGCCGGGCGCGCTGGACGACTACCTCGAGCACGGCCTGGCGCCGCACCCGGAGGGCGTCACCTTGCGCTTCCGGCGCGACGTGGAGTCGGCCATCTACCAGACCCTCCCGCATCACATGGACGAGGTGCTGCGCGAACCGTTCCCGGTGCCGGTCGGCTTCATCGCCGGCACCGCATCCGAAGAGATGCGCCAGGCCGGCATGGCGGCTACCCGCAAGCTGGTGGGCGAGAACCTGGTCATGATCGAGGGCGGCCATCTGTACCCGCTGGAAAAGCCGCAGGAGACGGCGCGCCTGGCGCATGCGATGATCGAACGCCTGCTGGCGCCGGCGCGCTAGTAGGCCCGGTTCGAGTCCAGCGGACGCGGGGCGCTGTCCATCGCGTCGCGTGCTTCCTGGCCGCCGACGGTCTTGAGCATGCGGTCGGTGCTCTTGCGCTTCGGGATGCGCGAACCGGTCATCTCATGCTGGTCTTCCTGGGCGGCCAGCGCCGGGGCGGCGGCGGCCGGCGAAGCCGCCGGCGGAGGGGATGCCGGGGTGCTGCATCCGGCCAGGGCGACGAGGGCGCCGAGCGCCAGGGGTGTCAATGCGGCGTGCATGGAGGGCTCCAGGAGTGAGTGAAGTAACTGATGGTATGCGCGGCGCCGCGGTTCGGCAACCAGTTCTTGCATTGGCGGAACCGGGATCAGCACCGGCCTGCGCATTTCGCGTAAAATCGCGGGATTTTCTCCCTGCTGGAAACCGACAATGACTATCAAGAGCGACAAATGGATCCGCCGCATGGCGGAAAGCACCGGCATGATCGAGCCGTTCGAGCCGAAGCAGGTCCGGGAGCAGGACGGGCGCCGCATCATCTCCTTCGGCACCTCTTCGTACGGCTACGACATCCGCTGCGCCGATGAATTCAAGGTGTTCACCAATATCAACAGCACCATCGTCGATCCGAAGAACTTCGATTCGAACTCCTTCGTCGACGTCAAGAGCGACGTCTGCATCATCCCGCCGAACTCGTTCGCGCTGGCGCGCACCATCGAATACTTCCGCATCCCGCGCAATGTGCTGACCGTCTGCCTTGGCAAGTCGACCTATGCGCGCTGCGGCATCATCGTCAACGTGACGCCGTTCGAGCCCGAATGGGAAGGCTATGTGACGCTGGAGTTCTCGAACACGACCCCTCTGCCGGCCAAGATCTATGCCGGCGAAGGCTGCGCCCAGGTGCTGTTCTTCGAGAGCGACGAGGTCTGCGAAACCTCGTACAAGGACCGCGGCGGCAAATACCAGGGCCAGCACGGCGTGACCCTGCCGAAGACCTGAGCGCTCTTCAACCTGCCTGGTGCGCCACGTGCGCCAGGTGTCCCAGCTTGTCGGGATTGCGCATCACGTAGATGGCGGTGATGCGGCCGCCGTCGATGTCGAGCGCGGTGGTCTGCAGCATGCCGTCGCTCTCCAGGGTGATGCGTCCCGGCAGTCCGTCGATCGTGGCCGTGCGCAGCACGGCGGGCGCGTCCCAGCCGCCCTTGCGCGTGAATGCCTGCAGCAGGCGCAGCACCTTGTCCTGGCCGAAGATCGGATTGACGACGGCCGGGCGCTTGCCGCCGCCGTCGCCATAGAATACGACGTCGTCCGACAGCAGCTGCCGCAGCCGCCCCAGGTCGCCGCTGCGCGAGGCGGCGAAGAATGCCGCGGCGATTTCCTGCTGCCGGTCCTGCGCCATCGGAAAACGCGGCCGCGCGGCCGCCACGTGCGCGCGCGCCCGGCTGGCCAGCTGGCGGCAGGCCGCCGGCGCGCGGCCGATGGCCTCGGCCACCTCGTCGAAGTCCATGTCGAACACGTCGTGCAGCAGGAAGGCCGCACGCTCCAGCGGCGACAGGCGCTCCAGCGCCAGCATCAGGGGCAGGGTGATGTCGTCGTCCTCCTCGTCGTCCGGGTCGACGAAGGGTTCCGGCAGCCAGGGGCCGAGGTATTCCTCGCGCTTGACGCGCGCCGACTTGAGCACGTCCAGGCACAGGCGCGTCACGGTGCGCACCAGGAAGGCTTCGGGCTCGCGCACCGATCCGCGGTCGGCGCCGTGCCAGCGCAGCCAGGCATCCTGCACCACGTCCTCGGCTTCGGCCACCGATCCCAGCATGCGGTAGGCGATGCGCTGCAGGCGCGGGCGGCGGGCGGTGAAGAAGGTGGCGGTGTCGAATTCGCTGGCGTTCATGACCCCGCATGATACGCGAAAAAAAAAGCCCGGAGTTGCTCCGGGCCTCTCTCGTTTGGCGGGTCGCCATGCCGCCCATGCCAGCGGCGTCAGGCGTCTTGCATCACGCAATCGACGAAGTAGCCGCGCTTGCCGTCGACTTCGCGCTTGACCAGGCCGTGGACGTCGGTCTCGAAGCCAGGGAAGCGTTCGTTGAAGTCGCGCGCGAAGCGCAGGTAGTCGACGATGGTCTTGTTGAAGCGCTCGCCCGGGATCAGGAGCGGAATGCCCGGCGGGTAAGGCGTCAGCAGGATCGCCGTGATGCGGCCTTCCAGCTCGTCGATCGCGACGCGCTCGATTCTCCGGTGCGCCATGTTGGCGAAGGCGTCCGACGGTTTCATGGCCGGGATCATGTCCGACAGGTACATCTCGGTGGTCAGGCGGGCCACGTCGCGCGACTTGTAGAAGGTGTGGATCTCGGTGCACAGGTCGCGCAGGCCGCGGGTCTCGTAGCGCGGGTTGGCCGCCGCGAACTGCGGCATCACGCGCCACATCGGCTGGTTGCGGTCGTAGTCGTCCTTGAACTGCTGCAGCGCCGTCACCAGCGTATTCCAGCGGCCCTTGGTGATGCCGATGGTGAACATGATGAAGAACGAGTACAGGCCGCACTTCTCGATGATGACGCCGTGCTCGGCCAGGTACTTGGTGACGATCGAGGCCGGGATGCCTGTCTCGCCGAACTGGCCCGAGAGGTCGAGGCCCGGGGTCACGATGGTGGCCTTGATCGGGTCGAGCATATTGAAGCCCGGCGCCAGCTTGCCGAAGCCGTGCCAGTTTTCTTCGGCGCGGATCATCCAGTCGTCCTGGGTGCCGATGCCTTCTTCCGAGAATTTGTCCGGGCCCCAGACCTGGAACCACCAGTCGTCGCCGAAGTCCTCGTCGACCTTCTTCATCGCGCGGCGGAAGTCGAGCGCCTCGAGGATCGATTCCTCGACCAGGGCGGTACCGCCCGGCGCTTCCATCATCGCGGCCGCGACGTCGCACGAGGCGATGATCGAATATTGCGGCGAGGTCGAGGTGTGCATCAGATAGGCCTCGTTGAAGGCGTCCTGGTCGAGCTTGACCGATTCGGATTCGCGCACCAGCACCTGCGAGGCCTGCGACAGGCCGGCCAGCAGTTTATGGGTCGACTGGGTCGAGAAGATCATCGACTCCTTGGCGCGCGGGCGGTTCTCGCCGATCGCGTGCATGTTGCGGTAGAAGCTGTGGAAGGTCGCGTGCGGCAGCCAGGCTTCGTCGAAGTGCAGGGTGTCGATCTTCCCGTCCAGCATTTCGCGCAGCGTCTCGACGTTGTACACCACGCCGTCGTAGGTCGACTGGGTGATGGTGAGGATGCGCGGCTTCTTGTTGACAGCGTCGCGCGCGAACGGGTTCGCCTCGATCTTGCGGGCGATCGATTCGGGCGTGAATTCCTCGAGCGGGATCGGGCCGATGATGCCGAGGTGGTTACGGGTCGGCATCAGGAACACGGGGATCGCGCCGCACATGATGATCGAGTGCAGGATCGACTTGTGGCAGTTGCGGTCGACAACCACGATGTCGCCCGGCGCGACGGTCGAGTGCCACACCATCTTGTTCGAGGTCGAGGTGCCGTTGGTCACGAAGTAGCAATGGTCGGCGCTGTAGATGCGCGCGGCATTGCGCTCGGACTTGGCCACCGGGCCGGTATGGTCGAGCAGCTGGCCCAGTTCTTCCACTGCGTTGCAGACGTCTGCGCGCAGCATGTTCTCGCCAAAGAACTGGTGGAACATCTGGCCGATCGGCGACTTCAGGAAGGCCACGCCGCCCGAGTGGCCCGGGCAGTGCCACGAGTACGAGCCATCATAGGCGTAGTTGACCAGCGCGCGGAAGAACGGCGGCGCCAGGCTGTCGAGGTAGGCCTTGGCTTCGCGGATGATGTGACGGGCCACGAATTCCGGGGTGTCCTCGAACATGTGGATGAAGCCGTGCAGCTCCTTCAGGATGTCGTTCGGGATGTGGCGGCTGGTGCGGGTCTCGCCATAGATATAGATCGGGATATTGGCGTTCTTGTGACGGATTTCCTTCACGAAGGCGCGCAGGCCGACCAGTGCGAAATCGGTCTCTTCGAGCGAGCCGCCGCCGAATTCCTCGTCGTCGATCGACAGGACGAAGGCCGATGCGCGCGACTGCTGCTGGGCGAACTGGGACAGGTCGCCATAGCTGGTCACACCGACGACCTCCATGCCTTCCTGTTCCATCGCGGCCGCCAGGGCGCGAATGCCGAGACCGGAGGTGTTCTCCGAGCGGAAGTCCTCATCGATGATGACGATAGGGAAACGAAATTTCATGGGCAGCTCCAAAGCGAAGCGCCGTGCGGGCGGCAGGTCCTGGCCGGACCATTCCGGCAGGGGCTGGCCGCCGCGCACGGCACCGTAGAAAATGAGAAGCGGATTTTCGCAGAAAACGCGGGTCCGGGTGCAAGTTTTTTTGCTAGGTTAGCCACACTTCCAGAAGGGTGGCGCACACCAGCAGGCATCCGGCCGCGGTCAGTTGTCGATCCTGCGTCCGGCGCGCCGTATACCTTCGGTCAGCAGCGCCGCGGCCAGTGCGCCGAGCAGGGGAATCGGCGACAACACCGTGACGCTATTGTGCAGGAAGGCGAACAGGCCCAGCGTGATGCCGAAGGCGGCCACTGCGCCGGTCAGGGTCAGCAGCCAGGTGCGGCGCGCGAGCAGGGTCACCGCGGCCAGCGAGATCGCGATCTGCTGGGCCACCGAGGCGGCCGCCCATTGGCGCTGGCGGTGGAGGGCCTCCTCGGAGCGGCGGTTCGACTCGCTGGACGTGGCTTCCCAGCGTTCGGCCTCCTTGCGGATGACTTCCTTCTCGGCGCGATAGCGTTCGGCTTCTTCGCGGTAGCGCAAGCCGTCCACGCCCGGCAGCGTGGCAGCCAGTTCGGCCAGGTTCTGGCGACTCGACTTGGCCTGGTAGTGGCTCCAGGCGTTGGCGGCGCTGGTCTTTTCCATCGCGGCCTGGGTCTTGAACAGGCTGGCATCATTGTGCGACGAGGTGCCGAGGAAGGCGAACAGGGTGCCCAGCGTGGCCAGCACCGCGATCAGGGCCGCGACCCGGCCGGCGAAGCCGTCGCCTCCGCGCGAACCCGGCGTACGCACGGCGCTCATTGCGCAGCTCCGCGCCGCGCGTAGGTCACGAACGCGTAGTCGAAGCCGCCGGCCTCGCTGTGGTGGGTATCGCGCGCCGTCTCACGCCACACGGCCGCGTCGATCGGCGGAAAGAAGGTGTCGCAGTCGAAGGTGTGGTCGATGTGGGTGACGATCATGGCGTCGGCGATGTCCATCGCTCCGCCGAATATCTGGGCGCCGCCGATGATGCTGGCCGGCGCTCCGTCCAGCATCGCGATGGCCGCGTCCAGCGACGCGGCGCGCTCGGCGCCGTCGTGCGACCAGTCGGCGCTGCGCGTGACGACGATGTTGCGGCGGCCGGGCAGGACGCGGCCGATCGAATCGAAGGTCTTGCGGCCCATGATCACCGGCTTGCCGAGCGTGACGCGCTTGAAGTGGGCGAAATCCTCGGGCAGGTGCCAGGGCATTTTGTTGTCGATGCCGATGCCATTGTTGGCGTCGACCGCGACCACCAGCGTCAGTTGGGAAGCGCCGCTCATACCGCCACCGGCGCCTTGATCGCGGGATGCGGGTCGTAGCCGGTGACCTCGAAATCGTCGAAGCGGTAGTCGAACAGCGAGGCCGGCTTGCGCCTGAGTTCCAGGCGCGGCAGCGCGCGTGTCTCGCGCGACAGCTGCAGCTCGACCTGTTCCATGTGGTTCGCATACAGGTGGCAGTCGCCCCCGGTCCAGACGAAGTCGCCGACCTCGAGGCCGGCCTGCTGGGCCATCATGTGGGTCAGGATCGCGTACGAGGCGATATTGAAAGGCACGCCCAGGAAGATGTCGGCGCTGCGCTGGTACAGCTGGCAGGACAGCTTGCCGTCGGCGACATAGAACTGGAACAGCGCGTGGCAGGGCGGCAGTTTCATCTGCGGTACGTCGGCCACATTCCAGGCCGAGACGATCATCCGGCGCGAATCGGGCGTGCTGCGGATCTGCTCCAGCACCTGCGCGATCTGGTCGATGTGTTCGCCCGACGGCGTCGGCCAGTTGCGCCACTGGTAGCCATAGATCGGGCCGAGATTGCCCTCGGCATCGGCCCATTCGTCCCAGATCGACACGCCGTTCTCTTTCAGGTAGGCGATGTTGGTCGAGCCCTGCAGGAACCAGATCAGTTCATGGATGATCGACTTCAGGTGCACCTTCTTGGTGGTCAGGAGCGGGAAGCCTTCCTGCAGGTCGAAGCGCATCTGGTGGCCGAACACCGAGCGGGTGCCGGTGCCGGTGCGGTCGGTCTTGATGGCGCCATGCTCTTTGACGTGGCGCATGAATTCGAGGTATTGGTGCATTGCTATAGTCGGTCGGTCAATCTGTCATTCTAGCATTCAGCCCGGACCGCTGTCCGCCAGGGCCAGGGCGAAGCGGTCCAGCGCCGCGCGCACCGCATCGTCGGGCAGGGCAAGCAGGTTGTCGCCCACGTAGATCTCGACCACGCTGGTATCAAGCAGTGCGCCATGGGCGGCGCGATTGAACATCCAGACGCCGTGCTCGCGCGCCAGCACGTCGCGCACGGCCAGGGCGCGCTCGCGGCTCGCCGGCAGATGCAGGTGCAGCATATTGGCTTGCGGCGCTGCCGGATTGACACGCAGTTGCGGATACCCGCGCAGCACCTCGAACAGCCACTGGGTGCGCGCGAAGTACGCGGGCATCGCCGCCAGCCGTTCGTCGAACTGCATCGCCGCCGCCACGATATAGGGCGAGCGGTGGATGACGTTGCCGCCCTGGCGCCGGAACCATTCGGCGCAGCGGTCGACGAAGGCGCGGCTGCCGAGCAGCATCGCCCCGCCCAGGCCGCCGATGCCCTTGTACAGCGAGACGTACACCGAATCGAAGCCGGCCGCGATGGCGGCGGCGTCGCGGCCGTAACCGGCGGCCGCCTCCCACAGGCGCGCGCCATCCATGTGCAGGTGGATGCCCTGCGTGCGGCAGTGGCGCTTGATCGCTTCCAGCTCGTCCCAGTCAATGAGTTGGCCGCCGATCTCGCGCATCGGGATTTCGAGCTTGACGGCGCCCAGGCGGTCGGGCACCGCGGCCAGGTCGGCGTGGGTCCAGGGCCGGTAGCGGTCGCCCACCGACAATGCCTGGAAATGGTCGAGCATCTGAAAATTGGAGCGCTCGTGCCCGAAGATATGCGAAGTCGGGTGCAGCGCCACCAGCCTGCTACCGCGGTCTTCACACGCCAGGCGCAGCGCCGTGACCTGGGCCATGGTGCCGCTGATGCAGAATACCGCGGCCTCGAAGCCCAGCAAGGCCGCGACCCTGGCCTCGAACTCCTGGACCAGAGCGCCATTGCCGTACACGTCGTGGTCGACGTCATGGCGTTCGCACCAGGCGGCCATGGCGGCGAACAGCTCGGCCGGACGCCGCTGGCGGTGGCCGGGAAAGACGGTGTGGCAGCGGCGCTGCAGCTCGGTGTCGCTCAAAGCGCTCTCCTGGAAGACGGGCCGGCTACTGTACACCGAAAATTCAGCCCTCGATCAATGCACGACGGGATGGCGCCGCGAGGGAGGCGGCCGCACGCTCGTCGGCCAGGCGGAACTGGCGCACCGAACGCGCCAGCGCATCGGCCTGTTCATGCATGGCCTGGGCCGCGGCGCTGGCTTCCTCGACCAGGGCCGCGTTCTGCTGGGTCACGGTATCCATCTCGACCACCGAGCGGTTGATTTCCTCGATGCCCTGCGTCTGCTCCTGGCTGGCGCTGCTGATCTCGGACATGATGTCGGTAACGCGCTGCACGCTGTCGAGCACTTCCTGCATCGTGGCGCCGGCGTCGGCCACCAGCCTGCCGCCGGCGGCCACTTCGCTGTTCGAGGCCTCGATCAGGGTCTTGATTTCCTTGGCGGCGGCCGCCGAGCGCTGGGCCAGGCTGCGCACCTCGGACGCCACGACCGCGAAGCCGCGTCCCTGCTCGCCGGCGCGCGCCGCCTCCACTGCCGCGTTCAAGGCCAGGATATTGGTCTGGAAGGCGATGCCGTCGATCACACCGATGATGTCCGAGATCTTGCCCGAGGCCTGGGCGATCGAATCCATGCGCGCCACGACCTGGGCCACGGTGCCGCCGCCCTTCTGGGCGACTTCCGAGGCGCTACGCGCCAGCTGGTCGGCCTGGCGCGCATTGTCCGCGTTCTGGCGCACGGTGGTCGTCAGCTGGTCCATCGACGAGGCGGTGGTGGCCAGGCTGGCCGCCTGTTCCTCGGTGCGGCTGCACAGGTCCAGGTTGCCGCTCGAGATTTCCTGGGACGCGGTGGCGATGTGTTCGGCGCCGTCGCGCACCTGGCCGACCACGGTCGACAGGCGCGCGCCGATCTCGTTGATGGCGCCGGTCAGGCGGCCGATCTCGTCGTCGCGCCTCGGCGTCACCTGCGCGGTCAGGTCGCCGTCGGCGATGCGGGTGGCGACTGCCTGTACTTCGGCCAGCGGCCGGGTCACGGTGGCGCGCACCAGGAAATACAGCAGCGTTGCCAGTGCACCCAGCGCGACCAGTCCGAGCAGGATGAAGCGGTTGCGCAGTTCGGTGGCGGCGGCGGTGATCTCGTCCAGGTAAGTGCCGCCGGCGATGACCCAGTTCCAGTCCTTCATGGTCGAGTAGGCGGCGAATTTTTCGCGTGCGGCCGCTTCGCCGGGATTCTGCCAGTCGTAGCGGATCGTGCCTTCCTTGTTCTCGAGCATCTCCTTGACGAAGGCGCGGCCGTCGGCGGACTTGCTGTCGAGGATATTCTCGCCTTCCTTGCCCGGGTGGACGATCAGGTCGCCATAGGACTTGCCTGGCGCCGCCGACAGCACGTAGAAGTAGCCGGTGGTGCCGACCTTGACCGCGCGAATGCGCTCCTTGAGCGCGGCGATGTCGGTCGTGATGTCGACGCCCACGTAGAGCGCGCCGACCACGCGGCCGCCGGCGTCGCGCACCGGTTCGTACTGCGTGATGAACTGCTTGCCGAACAGGGTGGTCAGGCCCACGTAGCTGCGGCCGGCGCGCAGTGCGGGGTAGGCCGGCGAGGCCTTGTCGAGGGCAGTGCCGACAGCGCGCTCGCCGTTTTCCTTCTTGACCGAGGTCGACACCCGCACGAAGTCCTCGCCCGATGCCGCGAAGATGGTGGCGTTGCCGCCGGTACGTTCGGTGAACGCGTCGGGGGTGCTGAAGTCCAGGTTCAGCGGCTGGCCGGCGACGCTCAGGGTCGGCACCTGGCGGCCGCCGATGTCGACGGTGGTCGCTTCGTCGAGCGCGAAGTCGCCCGGCAGTCCGGCGCGGAAGATGCGGCCAAAGCTCACCGCCTGGCTGCTGACGGTCTTGTTGAACAGCTCCACGGTGCTGGCGACGCCATGCAGTTCATTGCGCACGCTTTCCACTGCGCGCTGCTCGAGCATGGCCGAGGTCGAGACGGTGATGGTCGCGATCAGGGCCGCGATGATGAGGCCGGCCAGTGCGAAGGTCACGGCGCTGATGCGCGTGCCAACATTCCAGCTGGCCGGGCGAAAAGTCTTGGTGCTCATGTGGGTTGGGCGATCGAGAAGGGATATAACCCCGGATCATATCGCGCCAACTTTTCGTACCGCAATAATTAGTGAGTTTCGGAATGAAACTGTGTGTCAGTACGCAACAAAATGCGATGTTTCTACGTGCTATTACGGATTGCCTTGTCAGGCTGCTACCGGCGCGTGATGCTGGAACTGCAAGGCCGCCAGGTTGGCATACACGCCACGCATCGCGATCAGCTCGGCATGGGTGCCCGATTCGACGATCCGGCCTTCGTCGAGCACGATGATGCGGTCGGCGCGCTGCACGGTCGCCAGGCGGTGGGCGATGATGATCGTGGTGCGGCCGACCATCGCTGCCTCGAGCGCGCGCTGCACCAGGCGTTCGGATTCGGCGTCGAGCGCGCTGGTGGCTTCGTCCAGCAGCAGCAGCGGCGGGTTCTTGAGCAGGGCGCGCGCGATGGCGATGCGCTGGCGCTGGCCGCCCGACAGGCGCACGCCGCGCTCGCCCAGGAAGGAGGCATATCCCTCGGGCAGGCGCTCGATGAAGTCGTGGGCCGCGGCCATCTTCGCCGCCGCGATCACTTCGTCGTCGCTGGCGTCGGGGCGGCCGTAGCGGATGTTTTCCATCGCGTCCAGCGAGAAGATCACGGTATCCTGCGGCACGATGCCGACCGCGCCGCGCAGGGTGTGCAGCGCCAGGTCGCGCACGTCGACGCCGTCCAGGCGGATGCTGCCCGCCTGCGGGTCGTAGAAGCGCAGCAGCAGCTGGAACAGGGTCGTCTTGCCGGCGCCCGACGGGCCGACCACGGCCACTGTCTCGCCGGCGCGGATGTCGAGCGCCAGGTGCGACAGCGCCGCTTCGTCCAGGCGCGAAGGGTAGGCGAAGGTGACGTCGTCGAGCGTGACGCGGGCGCCGTTCGCGGTGCGTACTGGCAGCGTCTTCGGTTGGAGCGGGTCCTGGATCTCGGAGCGCGCGCCCAGCAGTTCGAGCAGGCGCTCGGTGGCGCCGGCGGCGCGCTGGGCGTCGCCCATCACCTCCGACAGCGCTCCGACCGAGCCGGCCACGATGCCTGCGTACAGGATGAACTGCCCCAGGTCGCCGCCGGTCATGGTCCCTTCGAGCACGGCGTGCGCGCCCAGCCACAGCACGAACACGATCGAGCCAAACACCAGCACGATGGCCAGCATCGTGAGCGTGGCGCGCGCGCGGATGCGGCGCATCGCGGTCGTGAACGCACCTTCGACCTCCTTGCCGAAGCGGCCGGATTCGTGGCCTTCGCGGGTAAACGCCTGCACGGTCGGCATCGCGTTGAGGATCTCGCCGGCCACCGCCGAGGCGTCGGCGATGCGGTCCTGCGAGTCGCGCGACAGCTTGCGCACGCGGCGCCCGAACAGCACGATCGGCAGCACCACCAGCACCAGCAGGCCCAGGATGATGGAGGTCAGGCGCGGGCTGGTCACGAACAGCATCACCAGGCCGCCGAAGAACAGCAGCGTGTTGCGCAGCGCGAGCGAGATGCTGGTGCCGACCACGGTCTGGATCAGGGTGGTGTCGGTGGTCAGGCGCGACAGCACCTCGCCGGTGCGGGTGGTCTCGAAGAACTCGGGACTCTGGCGCACCACGTGGCCATAGACCGCGCTACGGATATCGGCGGTGACGCGCTCGCCCAGCCAGGACACCATGTAGAAGCGGGCGGCGGTGGCGACTGCCAGCACGGCGGCCACGCCGAACAGGGCCAGGAAGGTGGCGTTGATATGTTCCAGGCTGCCGCCTTCGATGGCGGCGCCGGCCGCCGCGGTGGCCGACCCGGCGGCCGCGCCGAAGCCCAGGTCGATCATCTGCTTGAATGCGGCGGGAATCGCCAGCGTGGCGCCGGCCGCGAACAGCAGGGCGATGCCGGCCAGCAGGAACTGGCGGCGATAGGGACGCAGGAAGGGCCCGAGGCCCCTGAGGGTGGCCAGGCTGCTCTTGCCGGATGGCGTGGATGCTGGATTGCTGGTGTTACGGGTGGTCATCTGGTCGTTCTTGTTTTCTTAGAGCTTCATGGGCTGCACATAGCCGGTCATCTCGAGGTAGCCGCGGCCCACCCGGCGGCCGCCCTGGTGGATCGTGACCGCGCCTTCCCAGTACACGGCGCCGGTCGAGCGGCGCGAATCGAGTTCCTGGTCCTGCTGCAGCGGCAGCACCTGCCAGCTATCGCCGCCGGTGGTGATCGTGGTCGCGATCGGATAGGTGGCGCCGGTACGCGGCGAGGTCCAGTGGGTCTGCGGCGCGAACGAAATCTGCTCGGGCGCGTAGTGCACCACCTTGCCGGCCCTGTCGCGCCTGGTCGCGTGCGCCCATAGTTTACCACCTTGGCGGTCGCGGATCTGGAAAGCCATCAGGGCGCCGCCGTCGTCGAGGTTGGCGCCGACCCAGTCCCAGCCGACGGCGTCCGGCTGCAGCGCTTCGCTCGACCATTCGTGGTCGAGCCAGGCGGTCCCGGTTACCTGCGTGGCCGCCATGCCGGCGCGGCCGACCGTGCCGCTCACTTCCAGGTGCGGCTCGCTGTAGTAGTAGCTCGCGTGCTGGGCGCTGGGGCCCTTGCGCGAATAGCCGCCCTGGCCCTGCACCAGCACCGGCTGGGTCGGGCGCAGGCGCAGTTCGAGCGTCAGCTGGTTGGAGCGGATCGTCACCCGATACAGGCCGTTGGCGTCGCGCACCATGCGCCAGTCGTCCAGTTTCAGGTCGGTGTTGCCGGGCCGGGCCCAGGCCATGCTGAAGCCTTCGCGCGCGCTGCGCTCGTCGTGGACAAGGCGGCCCACCTGCGGGTCGGACAGGGCGGCGTGGCCGATCACCAGCTGGCGCGGGGCGAAGTGGCTGGGGTTGTCGTTGTCAGCGCCGGTGCGGCTGCGAAAGAAGGTCACCTGGAAGCCGAGCGGGCGTTTATCCGGCGTCTCGACCCAGCCGGTGACGTACCACCACTCGGTGCGAAATTCGGGATGGGCGCCGTAGTCGCGCGGGAACGACAGCCCGGCGCCGGGCGTGACCGGCGCAAAGACAGGCGCGGCCGCCTGCGACGACATCGACAACAGCAACAGCAGGTACAAGAAAAAACGCATTACCAATCCTCTCTGACCGCGCGCACCGGGCCGCCGGACAATGCCTGGCGTCCCGATACCAGCGCGGTGGCGATCGATGCAGCGACCAGCACCGCGGCCACGCTGCCCAGCAGGGGCCAGGGCAGGTGCAGGCCCATCGTCCAGTGGAAGGACTGCGGGTTGATCACGTACACCAGGATCAGGCTGATCACCAGCCCGAGCGCGAAGCCGGCGATCACGCCAAGGCTCGTCAGCAGTCCGCCCTCGAAGGCGAGCAGCTGCAAGACCTGGCGCCGGGTGACGCCGACGTGGCGCAGCATACCGAATTCTCGCGCCCTTGCCAAAGTCTGGGCCGAAAAACTTGCCGCGATGCCCGACAGGCCGATGGCGATCGCGATCGCCTCCAGTAGGTAAGTCACGGCGAAACTGCGGTCGAAGATCTTGAGGCTCGTGGCGCGGATCTCGCCCGGTTTCATCAGGTTGAGGGCCGGTCCGAACGGCAGCGCGCGCAGGCTGCCCTCGAGCGTCGCGACGTCGGCGCCGCGCGCGCTCCACAGGGCGGCGTCGGTCACCTCGCGCTCGCCCGTCAGCCGGCGGTAGTCCTGCAGCTGGAGCACGACCGAGCCGGCCTGGTTGGCGTAGTCGCGCCAGGCGCCGGCCACGAAGAACTCGGCTTCGGCGCCGCCCAGCGGCAGCCGCAGGCGCTGCCCGACGCGGGCGCCATACAGGTCGAGCATCGCTTCCGACACCCAGGCCGGGCGGCTGCCGGGCGGGATCGGCATGGACTCGCCGACTAGGTACAGCAGGCGCGCCGGGTCGCTGGCGTCGATGTCGCGCGCGATGACGACGATCGGCGGCCGCTCGGGGGCCAGCGACACGCGCCGGGTGCGCAGGAACTGGACTTTCTCGACGCCGGGCAGCGCGGCCAGCGCCGCCTGCTGGTCGAGCGTGAGAAAACCGGTGCCGCCGGCATCGACCGTGCGTACGTACAGGTCGGCCGGCAGGATGTGGCCCATCCAGTCGTCGACCGAGACCCGGAAACTCGACACCATGATCCCCATCGCCACCATCAGGCTGAAGCTGGCCAGGATGCCGCCCAGCGCGATCGAGGCCTGGCCCGGCGCATTGGCCAGGCGCGCCAGCGACAGCGCCAGCACCGGCGGGCCACTGCCGCGCCGGGCGAGCAGCGCTTCCAGCGCACGGAAGGTGATCGAGGCGAAGCGCGGCATCAGGCCGATGCCGCCGACCAGCAGCAGGGCAATGGCCAGGTAGCCGAACAGCGGCAGTTCGAATACGGGCGGCGCGAACGAGAGCACGGCGGCCAGCAGCAGGCATACGATGGCGGGCCAGACCCGCGCCAGGCGCGTCAGCGGGGCCTCGTCGGCGCCGGACTTGATCGCCACCGCCGGCCGTGCGCGCGCCGCCTCCCAGGCCGGCGCCAGGCAGCCGAGCAGGGCCACGCCCAGCCCGAGCCCGAAGAACACGAGCGCCGCGCCGGGCGTGAACGCGACTTGCGGGCGGGTGCCGGGGAAGTAGCCGGCGCCCAGGTCGCCGCCGAAGAAATGCAGGGCGGCGGCCGCTAGCGCATAGCCGGCGCCGATGCCGAGCAGGGCGCCCAGCACGCCCAGGCTGCCGCCTTCGAGCAGCACCTGGCGCAGTAACTGGCCGCGCGCCAGTCCCAGCACGCGCAGCAGCGCGAACTGGCTGCGGCGACGCATCACCGACAGCGCCTGCGTCGAGAACACGAGGAAGGCGCCGGTGAACAGCGCCACCAGCGCCAGCACGGTCAGGTTGACGCGGTAGGCGCGGCTCATATTGGCGGTGCGGCTTTCCTGGTCGGCGTCGTTCGGCTGGCCCACCGTGAAGCGGCCCGGCCAGATCCGTTCCAGCTCGGCGGCGAGACTGCGCTGGAAGGCGGCGCGGTCGACGCCGTCGCGCAACTTGAGGTCGACCCGCGACAGCTGGCCCAGGCGATTGAGGCGCCACTGGGCGGCGCCGATGTCCATCACCGCCAGGCGCTGGCCGGCGCGCGCGCGCTGGACCGGGCCGGCCACCCTCAGCGACACCTCGCCGGTGCCGGCGCGCAGCACCAGGGTGTCGCCGCGCCGTTTATCGAGCCAGGCCTCGGCGGCCGGCGATAAAAACAGCGCGTCGTCGGCCAGGATGTCGAGCCGGCGGCCGTTGGCGGTCACGCCGAGCAGGTCGGGCGAAATCGCGCCGGCGCGGAAGGCGTCGAGCCCGATCACGCGCAACTGTCCTTCGGCGCCCGGCACCCCGGCCTGGACCTCGAGGATGGGCGAGGCCAGCGCCACGTCCGGGTGTTCGGCCAGCAGCGGATACACGGATTCGTCGAACAGCGGTTCGCGCCCCTGTACCTGGATGTCGGCCTGCCCCGACAGGCTCTTGACGGCCGCCGAGAATTCGTTGAAGGCGGCGGCATTGATCAGGTGGATGGCGAAGCCCATCGCCACCCCGACCGCGATGGCGGCGATGGCGACCAGGGCGCGCACCGGATGCGCGCGCCATTCGCCCAGCAACAGCCAGCGCGACAACTGGCTCAGGCCGGGCATTCCACCGCCATCGTCTCGACCTGGCGCCGCGCCTTGATGCGGGCGGCTTCTTTCGCGTCGCCGCGGGTGCGCGCCAGGTCTTCCTCGAGCCACTGGCGCTGCAGGCGCAGCTTGTCGCAGCGCTTGCGCAGCGCCAGCGCCGCGCGCCGGGCGCGTTCGGCCTCGAGGTCTTCGCGCAGGGTTTGCCCGGCATGCCGCGCGTCGATCGCGCGCGCCAGTTCGTGCGCGCGCGCCATCCGCGCCTGGGTGTCGGGGTCGGGCACGGGCGCGGCGCGTAGCGCCAGTTGGGCGCCGGCGCCGGTGCAGGGACGGTCGCTGTAGCTCACCCGTCCACCCTCATGGCATTTGTAGATCGTGCCGGCCAGCGCATGCTGGCACAGCAGGCAGGCGATGGCGACGATGAATCGACGAAACATGGGCGGCTCCCGGTCATAGTATCTTCCCGGGATTCATGATGCTGAGCGGGTCGAGCGCGCCTTTGATGGCACGCATCATGCCGAGTTCGACCGGCGATTTATAGCGCGCCAGTTCCTCGCGTTTCAGCACGCCGATGCCGTGTTCGGCCGAGATCGAGCCGCCAAAGGCGTCGACCAGGTCGTGCACGATGCGGTTCACCGACGCCTGATGGGCCAGGAAGGCATCATGTTCCACACCGATGGGAGGCGCCACGTTGTAGTGCAGGTTGCCGTCGCCCAGGTGGCCGAAGGTCACGGGCTGGCAGCCGGGGAAGGCCTGGTCCAGCGCGGCGTCGGCGCGCGCGATGAAGTCGGGAATGGTTGAAACCGGCAACGAGATGTCATGCTTGATATTCTTGCCGGCCGCCGCCTGCGCCAGGGGGATGTGCTCGCGCAGCCGCCACAGGCCAAGCGCCTGCTGCTGCGAGGTGGCGACCACCGCGTCGCGCGCCACGCCGGCCTCCAACGCCTGGCCGACGCTGGACTCCAGCAGACCATGCGCATGCTGGTCGGACTCGTTGCTCGACAGCTCGACCAGCGCATACTGGGGATGGCGCGCGGCGAACGGTCTCGGCAGGTCGGGAAACTGCGCCGCCACCAGGTCCAGGCAAAAGGCCGACATCAGCTCGAAACCGGTCAGCGCCGCGCCGCAGCGCGCCTGCAGCAGGCCCAGCAGCTCGAGCGCATGGCGCGGCGAGTCGAGCGCCACCAGCGCGGTGAGCGCGGCGCGCGGCGCCGGATACAGTTTCAATACCGCCGCCGTGATCACGCCCAGCGTGCCTTCGGCGCCGATGAAGAGGTCGCGCAGCGCATAACCGGTATTGTCCTTGCGCAGGCCGCGCAAGCCATCCCACACCTCGCCCTGGGCATTGACGACTTCGAGGCCCAGGCACAGTTCGCGCGTATTGCCATAGCGCAGCACGGCGGTGCCGCCGGCATTGGTCGACAGGTTGCCGCCGATCGTGCAGCTACCTTCGGCCGCCAGCGACAGCGGATACAGCATCCCGGCGTACGCGGCCGCGGCCTGGATGTCGGCCAGGATGCAGCCGGCCTCCACCGTCATGGTGCGGTTGGCTGGATCGATGGCCCGGATCCGGTTCAAGCGCCGCAGCGACAGCACGATCGCATCGCCGGACAGGTCGGGCACGCTGCCCATGACCAGGCCGGTGCGGCCGCCCTGCGGCACGATGGGCACGCGCGCCGCGGCGCAGGCGGTCACGATGGCGGCCACCTGCGCGGTGTCCAGCGGCAGCACGACCGCCAGGCCGCGTCCGCTGTAGCGGCCGCGCCAGTCGGCCATGAAGGGCGCCATATCGGCTTGATCGGTGATGACGTGGCTGGCGCCGACGATCGCGCGGCAGCGGGCCAGCAGCGATGCCCTGCTATCCTCAGCCATGCGGCACTTTGACCTTGTCCAGCAATTCCTTGGCCAGGCGCTGCGCCTCTTTTTTATAGGGCCGCAGGTAGAGCAGGGCGCTGAAGTAATACACGACCACCAGCACGATCTCGCCGATCGCCATATGGCGCGAGGCCGCGCTCTGGTCGGCCCAGGCCCGCACCACGCCTTCCGCAAAATAGATCAGGATCAGCATCGACGACCATTGCAAGGTGTACAGGTCGCGCTTGATCACCCCACGCAGCGGCAATAGCAGGGGCAAGGCCTTCAGCGCCAGCAGCCAGCTGCCCGGCTGCAGCGGCGCGACGAAGGCTTCCCAGGCGACCAGCCAGCCGATCAGCCAGATCAGGCTGGCGATCGCCCCGATATGAAAGAGTCTTTTCCCTGTTCCCATCAGTGCCTTCCATGCAGTTTCAGGGCCGCTTCCGCCAGGCGGCGACCGAGCGCGATCGACAGTGTACGCTCGTCTTCGGTCACGGGGCGCTTGCCGTCGACGCCGGCCCAGTGGGTCGCGCCATAGGGGCTCCCGCCGCTGGCCGTGTTCATCAATTCAGGATGGGTATAGGGCAGGCCCATCACCATCATCCCGTGGTGCAGCAGGGGGATCATCATCGACAGAAGGGTCGCCTCTTGCCCGCCGTGCAGGCTGCCGGTGGAAGCGAACACCACCGCCGGCTTGCCGGACAGCGTACCATTGACCCAGTCGGTCGCCGTACCGTCGAGGAAATACTTCATGCTGGCCGCCATATTGCCGAAGCGGGTGGGCGAACCGAGCGCCAGGCCGGCGCATTCGCGCAGGTCGTCCAGCTCGACATAGGGCGAGCCCTGGTCGGGAATGCCGGGCGCGGTCGCTTCGGCGACGCTGGACACCGGCGGCACGGTGCGCAACCTGGCCTCCGCCCCCGGCACGCTGTCGATGCCCTGGGCAATCAGTTCGGCCAGCTTGCGCGTGGCGCCATGGCGCGAATAGTAGAGGACGAGGATGCTCAGAGGGGTCGTGTTCATCCTTGGTATTATAGTGCGCTTTGTTGAAATGACATGCTTGCGACGATGACGATACCGGTGAATCCGACACCATGCTGAACAAGACACTGAGCCAGTTCGCGCGCGCCGGCGGCGAGTCCGGGGGCGACACTGCCGAGCGTGGCCTGACCTGGCCTGAAGCACGCGACCTGGTGCGCTTCGCCGCGCGCCGCCTGCGCGAGGAACGCCTGCCGCAGGTGGCCGGCAGCCTGACCTTCACCACGACCCTGGCGCTGGTGCCGCTGTTGACCATCGTGCTGGCCATCTTCACCATGTTCCCGGCCTTCGGCCAGGTGCGCGAGATGATCGACGCCTGGTTCGTGCAGAACCTGATGCCCAGGGCGATCGCCAGCACGATCAGCGGCAACCTGACCCAGTTCGCCGACAAGGCCAAGGGCCTGTCGGCGCTCGGCGCGGTGGCGCTGCTGTTCACCACGGCGGCCACCATGAGCCTGATCGAGCGCGTGTTCAACCAGATCTGGAGCGTGCGCCAGCCGCGCCCCTGGGCCCAGCGCCTGCTGGTGTACTGGGCCCTGCTGTCGCTGGGACCGCTGCTGTTCGGCCTGTCGCTGAGCTTCACCTCGCAACTGGTGGACGTGACTGGCGGCCTGGAGCGCGACGCGTCGCTGCTCGGCACCCTGTTCTTCACCCTGGCCTCGGTGGCGGTAACGACCGCCGGCTATACCCTGCTGTACGTGGTGGTCCCGAACCGCACGGTGGCCTGGCGCGACGCCTTCTGGGGCGCGCTGGCGGCGGCCATCGCCTTCGAAGTGGCCAAGCGCGGCTTCGGCCTGTTCATTCGCCAGTTCCCGACCTACGCCATCATCTATGGCGCGCTGGCGGCGTTGCCGCTGTTCCTGGTCTGGATCTACGTCACCTGGATGATCACCCTGGTCGGCGCCGTGCTCACGGCGGCGCTGCCGGTGGTCAAGCATGAGCGCTGGTGGTACCAGCCGGCGCCGGGCGGGGCCTTCGTCGACGCGATGTCGGTACTGAAGGTCTTGCATGGCAGCGCGAAGCTGAGCGGCAATGCGCTGGTCGCCAGCAGCACGATCCGCGAGCACACCCGCATCGGGTACGACGAACTGGGACGCCTGCTGGACCGGATGGTGGGTGAAGGCTGGGTCGGGCGGGTGCAGGACGAAGTTCCGCGCCGGGTCGGCTGGCGCTTCAACCGCCACGGCAGCCAGGAAAACTGGGTGCTGCTGGCCGACGCCGGCAGCCTGCGCCTGGCCGACGTCTATCGCGTGTTCGTGTTCGATTGCGCGGCGGCCGGGAACGTCCAGCGCGAAGAGGGTGAAACGACGTCGGCGCTGGCGCTCGATGCCGGCGAACTGGCGCGCCAGGTCGAGGATGCGGTGGAGGCGGGGCTGGACCAGACGCTGGCCGAGCATTTCGGCGATCCCGAGGAAGCCGTGATCGAGAAGATCGTGGGCTGACGGCCAGTCCAGCATCTCCCTGCAGCAGTCTGGCGTCCGAAATTGACTCACCATTTTGAATACTATCTAGACGTGTTTGACTACTAGCATAAGTGGGTCGACGCCTACGATGCGTAATGATTACATTAGTGACCCGGTACTCAATGAGCGTGCCGGGCCTTGAACGCGTTTCAATAAGGGGGCTGACATGGCCGGGCATCCGAGCTACCGGAAGAAGTTTCAGACCGATCCCGCACTCTTGAAGTTGGCTTCCATGGCGCCGCTCCATCCAAAGAAAGATCGTGCAGTTTTTTACGCTGACGACTTTGGCGCACGCCTCGCATCCTTGTTCGTAAAGCAAAATCCTGAATATACCCGTCTTGATGAACTGTTGAGTCAGACAAAGGCAGGGTGCGATCTTTGGTCGGCGCTCAAGGGGGGAGACTGGAGCCATACTGAGGAAGTATGGTGGGAACTGTCTTGGCGGCTTGCCAGAATTGCAGAAGGCACAGTGAACGTTTTTGGACCAACTCGTTTCGTTCGAAATGAGCCGATCAGCTCTTTTCGACACAGATACTCGACTGGTTCATTTGCGAATTCAGTCTTCGAGAAAGTCGAGTTGCCCGAATTGGAAGCGAATCCACGGGTGACACAGATACTCTACAATGGCAAGCCGTTTGGCGAATAGCATTCCAGCGGCGAATCGGCGCGCATGGCTTTCTCGGCCATCCGCATCAAGCCGACCACGCGCCGCTGCCACCGCTCACCAGCTCAGCTTGCCCGTCAACATCTGCCAGTACATCAGCCAGTCGGCGCGGAACGCGTACCAGGGGTGATCGAAGGTGGCGGGCCGGTTCTTCTCGTAGAAAAAATGTCCGACCCAGGCGCCGCCATAGCCGCCGACCAGCGCCACCGCAATCCACCAGGCGTCCAGGGTGCCGAAGAAGGAGACCAGCGCCGCGATGGCGATCGAGGTGCCGACGAAGTGGGCGCGGCGACAGCGGCGGTCGTCGTGCTGGCCCAGGTAGTAAGGATAGAACTCGGCGAAGCTGGCGTGACTGGTGCTCATCGCGTCTCTCCGATCATGGTCGTGGCGGTCGCGGCGGCGGCCCAGTCCAGCAGGGCGGCCAGCACCGCGTCCGGGGCCTCGCTCATCATCGCGTGGCCGGCGTCCACGCTGACGATCCTGCCATGCGCCAGCGCGGCGGTCAACGGCTGCGCCGAACGTGGCGGCGTCATCATGTCCTTGCGGCCCAGGACGAACAGGGTCGGGCAGGATACCGACGTCGCTGCGGTCGCGCCGTTGGCATAGGCGTTGCAGGCCGCGAAATCCGTATGGAACACCCCATCCGCGCCGCGCGCCGTCATGCGCTGCATCAGGCGCCGCGCCGTATTGAGGACGGAGATGCCGGGACCTGCGGTCGACGGACCCGGCAGCCAGGCGGCATGCGACCAGGCCGCGACCATCTCGATGGCTGATTGTGGATCGGTGCGCGCACTCTCCAGCAGCGTGTCCGACACCTTCATCGGGAAGGTCGTACCGAGCAGGGCCAGCCCCGCCACGCGCTGCGGCGCCAGGTGGGCTGCTTCCAGTGCGATGAGCGAGCCCATGCTGTGGCCGGCGAGCAGCGCGCGTTCGACCCCGGCCGCGTCGAGCAATGCAGGCACCCACGCGGCCATGGCCTCGACCGTGGCCAGCGGCGGCCCGCCGCTGCGGCCATGGCCCGGCAGGTCGGGCGCCAGCACCGCGTGGCCGCGATGGGCCAGCGCGCGGCTTTGCAGGGCCCATACCGAGTGGTCATTCTGGGCGCCATGCAGCAATACAATGACGGGCAGCGTGGGGTCGAAGGTCTTGCCGCCGGTGTAGCAGTAGACCTGCTGGTGGTCGACGTCGAGCAGCATCTCAGGCCCCCTTCGCAGCGAGCTTCAGGCCGCGTTTCAGGTCGTCGATCAAATCGTCCGGGTCTTCCAGGCCGACCGACAGGCGCAGCGTGCCTTGCGTGACGCCGCTGGCCGCGAGCTGCTCGACCGGCACCCGGAAGTGGGTGGTCGACGCCGGGTGGATCACGAGCGACTTCGCGTCGCCCACGTTCGCCAGGTGCGAGAACACCTGCAAGCCGTCGGCGAAGCGGCGCCCGGCCGCGCGGTCGCCCTTCAGTTCGAAGGTGAACACGGCGCCGCAGCCTTTCGGCAGCAGCCGCTGCGCCAGCGCGTGGTCGGGATGCGATGCCAGTTCGGGATAGGACACCGAGGCCACCAGCGGATGGGCGGCCAGGAACTCGACCACGCGCCGGGTATTGGCGGCGTGGCGTTCCATGCGCAGTCCGAGCGTCTCGATGCCCTGCAGGATGGCGAATGCATTGTGCGGGCTCATGGCGGCCCCGAAGTCGCGCAAGCCTTCGCGCCGCGCGCGCAGGGCGAAGGCGCCGACGGTCGACTCGTCGCTGAATACCATGCCGTGGAAGCCGTCGTACGGCTCGCACAGGGTGGCGAAGCGCCCGCTGCGTTCATGCGCCGCCTGCCAATCGAAAGCGCCGCCATCGACCAGCAGGCCCCCGATTGCGGTGCCGTGCCCGCACAGGAATTTGGTGGCCGAGTGGAACAGCAGGTCGGCGCCGAGGTCGAACGGCCGCTGCAGGTACGGCGTGGCGAAGGTGGCGTCGACCATCAGCGGCAGGTCGTGGGTGTGGGCGAGGTCGGCGATGGCGGGGATGTCGAGCACGTCGAGGCCCGGATTGCCGAGGGTTTCGCCGAACAGCAGCCTGGTCGTCGGGCGGATCGCGGCGCGCCAGGCATCGAGGTCGCGCGGGTCGACGAAGGTGGTCTCGACCCCGAACCGGCGCAGCGTATGGGCCAGCAGTTTGTGCGAGCCGCCGTACAGCGCGCGCGAAGCCACGATGTGGTCGCCGGCGCCGGCCAGCGTCGCGAGGCCCAGGTGCATGGCGGCCTGGCCGCTGGCGGTGGCGATGCCGGCCACGCCGCCTTCGAGCGCCGCGATGCGTTCTTCGAGCACCGCATTGGTCGGATTCGAGATGCGCGAATACACGTGCCCCGCCTGCTCCATATTGAACAAGGCCGCGCCGTGGCCGGAATCGCGGAAGGCGAACGAGGACGTGAAATGGATCGGCGTGGCGCGCGCGCCGGTAAGGGGATCGGGGGCGCTGCCCGCGTGCACGGACAGGGTGTCGAAACCGGGAAGTCGGGGACCGCTCATGCTGGACTCTGTGGAATGGAGATGGCGCATCCTAGCAGGTATGGTTTGTTGCGCAATCTGCGCTGCACCATCTTGTCGTCTTGCTTGCACCATGATGCAGCGCAACGCTGGATTTTTTGGCGGGCATAGGCTACAGTCGGTGTTATGCCTTATACAAATTTATCCAGTATCAGCAATATTGACGAAGCGGGGGTGGCGAACATGAAAGTTTCGGAAATCCTGCAGGTGAAGGGCAATATCCTTTATACCGTGACGCCCGACCAGCCGCTGGTCGACGCGGTGACCACGATGTCCGAGAACGATATCGGTTCGCTGGTCGTGATGGAGTATGGCGACCTGGTCGGCATGCTGACGTTCCGCGAGGTGCTCAAGGCGCTGCACGCGAACGGCGGCGCGGTCGGCGCCGGCACCGTGCGCCGCCACATGGACGACAGCCCGATCACCGTGACTCCGGACACCGAAGTCAACGAGGTGCGCCGCATCATGCTCGAGAAGCACGCGCGCTACCTGCCGGTGATGGATGCCCGCACCTTGCTGGGCGTGATCTCGTTCTACGACGTCGCGCGCGCGGTACTCGAGGCGCAGAGCTTCGAGAACCGCATGCTCAAGGCGTATATCCGCGACTGGCCGGCGGAGCAGAACGCGGCGGATTGAGCCAGCGTCACACGCACGTCGTTACCTCCACTGGAGGCAACGATTTCCCGCGAAGGCGGGAACCCAAGTCAATTCGCGCTGACGCTACGTGCGCTATTGGTGGCGGCACTTAGAACTTGGGTTCCCGCCTGCGCGGGAACGACGTGGTTCTTGTGCCGGTAGAAATGCCGCTCACGCCGATCACGCCGCGCGCGTCACCGGCTGGCCCGCCAGCCACTCCAGCAAGCCCTCCGGCGACAGCGGCCGCGCATACAGGAAGCCCTGCGCCAGCGGGCAGCCGAGCTGGCGCAGGATCTGCGCCTGGCGCTCGTCCTCGACCCCTTCCGCGATCACCGACAGGCCCAGGTTGCGGCCCAGCTGCACCACCATCTGGGCGATGCTGCTGCCGCGCGCCGATCCCGTGATTTCGGTCACGAAGGCGCGGTCGATCTTGAGCCGGTCGACCTGCAGCCGCTGCAGGTGCGACAGCGAAGAAAAACCGGTGCCGAAATCGTCGATCGCGATCGACACGCCGGTGCGCTTGACCTGCGCCAGCTTCTCGACCAGCAGCGCCGGTTCTTCCATCGCCATCGATTCCGTGATCTCCAGTTCGATGTATTCGGGCGGCGCACCAGTATCGTCCAGCGCGCGGCGCAGCATGTCGAGGAAGTGCGGATGCCGGAACTGCACCTGCGAGACGTTGACCGACATCGTGAAATCGCGGTGGCCGGCGCCGCGCAGGCGTATCAGCTCGGCGCAGGCCTGGCGCAGCACCCATTCCCCGATCTCGACGATCAGGCCCGAGTACTCGGCGATCGGGATGAAGCGGTCGGGCGGCACCAGGCGCCCGTCTTCCTGGCGCCAGCGCAGCAGCGCCTCGGCGCCGAACGGGCGGTTGGTGCCGAGATCGACCTGTGGCTGGTAGTGCAGGAACAGCTGGCCGCGCTGGAAGCCGCTGCGCAGCGCGTGCATCATGCGCACCCGCTCGCGGATCTCGACGCCCATGCTGCGCGAAAAATAGAAGTGGCCGGCGCGCTGCTGCGACTTGGCGCGCTTGAGGGCGATGTCGGCATCCTTCAGGGCGTCGGCGCCGCTGCCGTCGTGCTCGTTCAGGCGCACCAGGCCGAGCGTGGCGGACACCTGCACGTCCTGGCCGTCGATGCGGAACGATTCGCGGAACAGCGCCTGCACCTGGGCCGGCTGCACCGCGTCGGCCTCGCCCAGCACGCAGAAGATGTCGCCGCCGATGCGGCCGATCTCCAGGCCGGGGGCCAGGCGCGACTTCAGGCGCTGGCCGACCGACACCAGCAGCAGGTCGCCGAAATGGTGGCCGAGGGCGTCGTTGGTCTCGGCGAAGTGGTCCAGGTCGACCAGGGCCAGCACGGCGCCGGCGCGGCGCGGGCTGGCCAGCAGGGCGTCGATCAGCTCGACCATCCGGGTGCGGTTCGGCAGCCCGGTCAATGGATCGTGGAAGGCCGACTTGTTCAGGTGGGTGACCAGTTCGCAGTTGTCGAGGCAGACCGCGACCATGCCGCAGAAGACCTTCAGCAGGCGTCGTTCGAGCTCGTCGACCGGACGGTCGAACGGGATGCAGGCGACGAAGTCGCGCCCCGCCTTGCCCGGGAAGTACAGGTTCAGCAGGCCGTCCTCGGCGCCGCACTGGCGGGTGAGCAGGGTGCGTTCGGCGGCCCGCGCGAACGGCCCGCTCAGTTCGCGGCCGTCGAGGTGGCGGCAGGCGCCGGCCGCGGCCACCGCGCGCAGGGTCTCGGGCCGGCCGTGGCCGGTGTCGCGGGTGCACAGCACGCCCTCGGCCGCCTGGCCGACCAGGCGCCCGACCTGGGCCAGGATGCCGAGCGCCACGTCGCGCACGCCGTGCAGGGCCATCAATTCGGAGCAGGCGGCGACGATGCGCTCCATGCCCAGCCGGTTGGCCTCGAGTGCGCGGATCTGCTGGTAGGAGCGGATCGCGGCCGCCACCGTCGTGTACAGCTTGGTGCGGGTGAGTTCGGACTTGGTGCGGTAATCGTTGATGTCGTAGCCGCGGATGGCTTCCATCTCGGGCGCATAGCCGGGCTGGCCGGTGCGCAGGACGATGCGCAGGTCGTGCAGGCCCAGTTCGTCGCGAATGCGGCGCACCAGGCGCAGGCCGGCGTCGGCCCGCTCCATCACCACGTCCAGCAGGACGACGGCGATATCGTCTTCGCGCGCCAGCAGGTCGAAGGCTTCGCTGGCGGAATAGGCGTGCAGGAAGGCCAGCGGGCGGCCCTGCATCTCGACATTGCCGAGAGCGAAGGTAGTGGTCGAATGCACGTCGGCATCGTCGTCGACCACCAGGATCCGCCATGCTGGGTGCGAGGATGCGGCGGCAGCGGCTTCGTCGGCAAAGACGAGGTCGTCGTTCATGAGCTCTTCGCCCACGAGGTTGGCGCTACCGCGGTCATCCTTCATTGGTCCCGAGGGCGTAATCGATGCTGGCATGTGCTACGTCTCCAGGTTGTCTCGGCATGGATAACTTCAGTATATATGCAATTGTAAAAAGGAAACGAACGATCGGCGCCGGCTGTGCAAAATATTTCCGTATGGGAACATATTGCGACAGTCGACGCAATAATGTTCGTTTCTGCTTGCCAGAGGGCCTGTTAGAATGGTAATTCGATCAATCCAATATCAAGACGCACATGTCCGGCAATACTTTTGGTAAGCTGTTTTCCGTCACCACCTTCGGCGAATCGCACGGCCCCGCGATCGGCTGCGTCATCGACGGCTGCCCGCCCGGCATGGCCCTGTCCGAGGCCGACATCCAGCCCGAGCTCGACCGGCGCAAGCCTGGCACCTCGCGCCACGTGACCCAGCGCCAGGAGGCCGACCGGGTCGAGATCCTGTCCGGCGTCTACCAAGGCCTGACCACCGGCACCCCGATCGCGCTCCTGATCCGCAACGAAGACCAGCGCAGCAAGGACTACGGCAATATCGCCGAGAGCTTCCGCCCCGGCCATGCCGACTACACCTACTGGCATAAATACGGCGTGCGCGACCCGCGCGGCGGCGGCCGTTCGTCGGCGCGCCTGACCGCGCCGGTGGTCGGCGCCGGCGCCGTCGCAAAAAAATGGCTGCGCGAACGCCACGGCACCGAGTTCCGCGGCTGCATGCGCGCGCTGGGCGATATCGCGGTGCCGTTCGAGGGCTGGGAACACGTGCACGCCAATCCCTTCTTCGCCGCCACCGGCGACGCCGCCCTGTTGCAGCGGATGGAAGAGGCGATGGACCAGTTGCGCCGCGACGGCGACTCGATCGGCGCCCGCATCGACGTGGTGGCCAGTGGCGTGCCGGTCGGCTGGGGCCAGCCGATCTACGACAAGCTTGACGCCGACATCGCGTACGCGATGATGGGGATTAACGCGGTCAAGGGCGTGGAAATCGGCGCCGGGTTTGCGTCGGTGGCGCAGCGCGGCTCGGAGCATGGCGACGAGCTGACGCTCGAGGGCTTCGTGGGCAACCATTCCGGTGGGGTGCTGGGCGGGATCTCGACCGGCCAGGACATCACGGTGTCGCTGGCGATCAAGCCGACGTCGTCGATCCGCGTGCCGCGCCGCTCGATCGACAAGGCCGGCAATCCGGCCACAGTGG
This sequence comes from Telluria beijingensis, assembly GCF_030770395.1. Classification (GTDB taxonomy): domain Bacteria; phylum Pseudomonadota; class Gammaproteobacteria; order Burkholderiales; family Burkholderiaceae_D; genus Telluria; species Telluria beijingensis. Next base: position 5,469,633 of record NZ_CP132480.1, read on the forward strand.
AGACCTTCGGTCGCCACGATCCCTGCGTCGGCATCCGTGCGACGCCGATCGCCGAGGCGATGCTGGCGCTGGTGCTGATCGACCACGCGCTGATGCATCGGGCGCAGTGCGGGGATGTGCAGGTGGCGACGCCGAAGTTGAAATAATCCGGCGACCTTCGCCTCGTCGTTACCTCCACCGGAGGTAACGACTTCCCGCGCAGGCGGGAACCCAAGTTTGCATGCATCGCCATTATCGTCAGCCCTAGCGGCAGTGCGAAGGACTTGGGTTCCCGCCTCCGCGGGAACGACGGGTAACGGGTAACAGGAAAGCCGCGGCAAGCGCGCTTAAACGCGTGTCACGATCGCTTCCAGCTGATGCCTTCTCTCGACCGTGCGCACCACCAGCGCGCGCAGGTCGTTCAGCAGCGAGAACTCGGTCTGGCTCAGGATCACCTGCGGGAAGGTGTCGTCCCAGTCGCCGTAGATGAAGCCCGCCGGCTGGCCATGCGCCGACAGCGGAATCACCACGAAGCAGCGCGCGTCGCCCAGCGTGCCTTTCCACCAGCCCGGCAGCTTGCTCGCGAACTTGGCGTCGTGCGCGTTCTCGATGAAGATCACGCGGTCGCTGCCCAGCGCGGCGTGGAACACGTTCGGCTCGTAGGTGTCGTCGAAGGCGAGGTTGGGCAGCATCGTCTTGACGTCCTCGCCCAGCCCGAGGCGCGCCGAATAGCGGCCTTCGCGCCGGTTGCGAAGAAAAGCGAACGAGCGCGTGAATGACAGGCCCTTGTGCATCGTCTCGAGCGCCATCGAGATCATCTGGCCGGCGGTGGCGTTCGGGCCGGCGTCGCGCATGTCGGCCACGCCGCTCATCAGGATCTTGTTGCCGGCGATGCGCTTGCGCGTGGCCGCGGCCTGCTGCGCGCGTTTTTCCTGCGGCTTGGCCAGCGGCGCGATCGACAGGTCCGACGCCGCTTCCACCTTGGCCTTGTCGATCGAGGCCAGGATGCCGTCGGGCGGCAGGCCCAGCATCGGCGCGAAGCTCTCTGCCAGGGCCGCCACCTTCGCGGCGCCGGCCGCGTCGTCGGCCCACAGGGCATCGGCTGCCTGGGTCGACATGCTGCCCAGCGCGGCCAGCCAGTCCTCGTGGGCGAAGCCCTCGAAGCGCTCGCCCGGCTCGACCCGGCGCATGCCGGCCACCAGGTTGCGCGGCAAGCCCCAGTGGGCGGCGGTGGCGCGGCCCACTTCTTCCAGCGACAGCCCGAGCACCTCGAACGCCGCCTGTTCTTCGCGGCCTTCGCCGGTGAGCTCACGCATGCTGGCCCAGCGCTCCGGCATGTAGAAGGTCAGCATCATGCGGCCCAGCGAATGCAGGATCGAGCACACCACGGCTTCTTCCGGGTCGCGCGAGCGGGCGTCGGCCGCCAGCTGCTGCGCCACCATCCCGGCCAGCACCGCCTTTTCCATCTCGATGTGGGCGGCTTCGGTGTCAGGCGTGCTGCGGCTGAGTTCCTCGATCAGCTTGAGCCCCAGCGCCAGGTGGCCGATGGTCTCGGTGCCCAGCACCAACACCGCTCTCGAGATCGTGTTCACGCTCTGGCCGAAGGCCGAATACATGCTGCTGTTGGCCAGGCGCAGCACCTTTTGCGTGAGCACCGGGTCGGACAGCACCGTCTGCGTCATCGAGAAGTCGCGCTCGTCCTCGCCGCGCATCGAGGCCAGGATGGCGTTGATCGCCCTGGTGAATCCGGGCATGTCGCCCTGGCGCCGGATGCGCTCCCACAGCAGGGCGAGGGTGGCTTGCGACTTCGCCGAGCGCGGGGTAGTGGCTTGTGTGGTCATGGTTTGGCTGCGCCCGGCAGAAGTGCGGTATAGAGATTTTCCTTGAGCGCCGTGACGGCCACGCTGGCCGGCATCGGCTTGCCCGTCAGGTAGCCCTGGACGTAGTGGCAGCCCTGGTCGTCCAGCCAGGCCAGCTGTTCCTCGGTCTCGACGCCCTCGGCCACCACCGACAGGCTCAGGTGGCCGGCCAGGTCGAGGATCGCGTTGCAGATCGCCGCATCCTTGGTCGACGCCGGCAAGTCCTTCACGAAGGCCCGGTCGATCTTGAGCACCGAGATCGGGAAGCGCTTGAGATAGGCCAGCGACGAGTAGCCGGTGCCGAAATCGTCGATCGCGATGCGCGCCTGGCGCTGCGCCATCTGGGCCAGGACGTCCTCGGCATGCAGCGGATCGACCATCAGCGTGCCCTCGGTGATCTCGAGCACCAGCTGGCGCCCGTCGAGGCCGGACAGCGCCAGCGCATCGTCGAGCACCGTCAGGAAGCGGTCGCTGCGGAACTGGCGAGGGCTGATGTTGACCGAGATGTACAGGTCGCGCGCCGCCACTTCCTGGAACTGGCGGATCTGCATGCAGGCCGCCTTCAGGGCCCAGGCCCCGAGCAGGTTGATCAGGCCGTTGCTTTCGGCGATCGGGATGAAGCGCGCCGGCGGCACCATGCCCAGGGTCGGATGCTTCCAGCGCATCAGGGTCTCGAAGCCTTCGATGATGCGGCTGCGGGCGTTGACGATCGGCTGGTAGTAGAGCAGGAACTCGCCTTCGCGGATGGCGGCGAACATGGCCGCCTCGAGCGAGATGTCGTGTTCGGGCGGACCCTGGTCGCTGGGGCTGTAGACCACGGCGCGGCCCTTGCCGGTTTCCTTGGCGCGCGACAGGGCGGCGTCGGCCAGCGTCACCAGGCGCACTTCGTCCTCGGCGTGGTCCGGGTAGACGGCGACGCCGATCGAGGCGCCGAGATAGATCGTGTGGCCGCCGGCCTCGAACGGCGACTGCAGGGTGGCCATCAGGCGCCCGGTGACGAGCTTGACCTGGGCTTCGCTGACGGTGCCGGGCAGCACCGCGACGAATTCGTCGCCGCCGACCCGCGCCAGCGTGTCGCTGTCGCGCAGGGCGCGGCGCAGGCGCACCGCCGCCATCTGCAGCACGGTGTCGCCCAGCGGGTGGCCGAGGCCGTCGTTGACCTTTTTAAAGCCGTCGAGGCCGATGGCGGCGACGGCGAAGCCGTGGCCCGAGCGGCGCGCGTTGGCGATCACCATCCGGATCCGGTCCGCCAGCAGCACCCGGTTGGGCAGTTCGGTGAGCGCGTCGTGGGTCGCCATGTGGCGCAACCGCTCCTCGGTCGCGTGCTGGACCGACATGTCGCGGCCGATGACCAGCAGTGGCGCCTCGTCGCCGGTGGCCAGGTGGGCGATCCTGAGCTCGAACCAGATGTCGCGCTCGCCCGAGCGGAAGCGGGTCTCGACCAGCACCGCCTCATGGCCCGCGCCGGCGCCGGCCAGCGCATTGCGCAGGGCCGGCTGGTCGATCTCGTGCACCAGCGACACCAGCGAGCAGCCGGGCTCGAATCCCCACAGGCGCCGGGCGCGGGTGCCCGCCGCGTGGATCGCGCCGCTCGGAGCGACGCGGAACACGGCGTCGCCGGCCGTCTCCAGCAAGCCGTCGAGCAGCGCCGCGGGCAGCACCGCAGCCGGCGCTGGCGCGGCGGCCGGCTGGGGCAAGGGCGCGGCGGAGGAACTGGTGTGCATGTTGTTCAGGAGCTTTCTTGCTTTCTTGTTACGGCACGTGCACGTCATGCCAATGTCACATGTGAATCCGTGCAAGTCTACCAAACCAGAGGCGACTGTATCACTGAAAAATTCCGTAAGGCATTAGAAAGCACAAGCCGGCGGAGGATTTCGCGCCTTCTTGCGCATGCGCAGCCCGCTTGCCCAGTGGACATGATGGCGCTAACCTTAAGCATTCAAATTTGTAAAGACAGCCTGCTAGCGGCATTGTCGCCTATTCTCGGGGAAGGCGACACAAGAACTGCAATTATGGTGCCGCGATGCAACATTTGACAATAGACAGCGTTGGAGAGGGATGATGGACGCATGCGATACCCATGAAGTCTTGAACCAGGCGCCGCCATTTGTGGACATGAACCTGTACGCCTGCGATCCCGCCCTGCAGGAAGCGCTGGCGCGCGAGGGCGGCGGCTGGGCGGCGCCAGGGCTGGAGGCGCTCGGCGCCCGGTTCGGCAGCGCCGCGGTGCAGGAACTGGCGCGCCTGGCCAACCTGCACGGCCCGACCCTGGCCAGCTTCGACCGCGTCGGACGCCGGATCGACGAGCCCGAATTCCACCCGGCCTGGCATGCGCTGATGGCGATCGCGGTCGAGGCCGGGCTCCATGCAGCGCCGTGGAGCGAGGCGCGGCCCGGTGCCCAGGTGGCGCGCGCGGCCGGCTACCTGCTGCTCGGCCAGGCCGAGAACGGCGTCCAATGCCCGCTCACCATGACCTATGCGGCGGTGCCGGCGCTGCGCCTGGCGCCGGCGCTGGCGGCGGCCTGGCTGCCGAAGATCTTGTCGCGCGACTACGATCCGCGGCCCCTGCCGCTGCACGCCAAGCGCGGCGCGCTGGTCGGCATGGGCATGACCGAGAAGCAGGGCGGGTCCGACGTGCGCGCCAATACCACCCGCGCTACCCGGCTGGCGTCAGGGGAAGACACCGCGGCGGGCGAGGGCGCCTGGCGCATCGTCGGCCACAAATGGTTTTATTCGGTGCCGCAGGCCGACGCCCACCTGGTCCTGGCGCGCTGCGAGGGAGAGGCGGACGGCGGCCTCGGTTGCTTCCTGGTGCCGCGCTTCCTGGACGACGGCCGCCGCAACGCCGTGCGCGTGCAGCGCCTGAAGGATAAGCTGGGCAACCGCTCGAACGCCTCGTCCGAGGTCGAATTCTGCGGCGCGCTGGGCTGGCTGATCGGCGAACCGGGGCGCGGCATCGCGACCATCCTCGAGATGGGCAGCCATACCCGGCTCGATTGCGTGCTGGGCAGCGCCGGCATCATGCGCGCCGCCCTGTGCCAGGCGCTGCACCATGCGCGCGGACGGCTGGCCTTCGGCAAGCCGCTGGCCGACCAGCCGCTGATGCGCAATGTGCTGGCCGACCTGGCGCTGGAATCCGAGGCGGCCACCGCCTTCGCGCTGCGCCTGGCGCGCTGCTTCGACGAAGGGGACGACCCGGCCCAGGCGCTGCTGGGTCGCATCCTGACGGCGGCCGGCAAGTACTGGATCTGCAAGCGCGGCCCGGGGTTCGGGGCGGAAACGATGGAAGTCATGGGCGGCAATGGGTATGTCGAGGACGGGCCGCTGGCGCGCCTGTACCGCGAACTGCCGGTCAACTCGATCTGGGAAGGCTCGGGCAACGTCATGTGCCTGGACCTGCTGCGCGCGCTGGGCAAGTCGCCGCAGGCGGCGCACGCCGTGCTGGCGGCCGAACTGGCGCCGGCGGCGCTCCTTGACGCGCGCTTCGCGGCGCACGTCGCGGCCCTGCTGGACAGCCTGGCGGCGCACGCGACGATCGAAGAGGGGGCGCGCCTGCTGGCCGAGCAGATCGTGGTGGCGGTGCAGGCGGCGCTGCTGCTGCGCCATGCGCCGCCCTGCGTGGGCCAGGCTTTCCTGCTGTCGCGCATCGTGCAGCCGGTGGGCGGGGCCTACGGACGGTTGCCGGCCGGGATCGACTTCGGGGCGATCATGGCGCGCGCCTTGCCCATGTCATGAACGCCAACTTTTTTCTCGCGCAAACCGGGACAAACGGCCGCATGGCTGGGATAATGCGCGCTTGCCCGCCTCACACAGAATCACGACGAACCAAGCCATGAAACAAGACCCGCGCTTTCCGAACCTGTACATCCTGAACCACCCGCTGATCCAGCACAAGCTGTCGCATATGCGCGAGCACGACACGTCGACGCGTACTTTCCGCGAACTGCTGCGCGAGATCACGCTGCTGATGGGGTACGAGATCACGCGCGACCTGCCGCTCACCACGCGTTCGATCCGCACGCCGCTGGTGACGATCGACGCGCCGGTCATCGCCGGCAAGAAGCTGGCCGTGGTGCCGATCCTGCGCGCCGGCATCGGCATGAGCGACGGCCTGCTGGAACTGGTGCCGTCGGCGCGCGTGGGGCATATCGGCGTGTTCCGCGATCCCGCCACCCACGAGCCGGTGGAATACCTGGTGCGCCTGCCCGACACGACCGATCGTACCTTCATCCTGTGCGATCCGATGGTGGCCACCGGCAATTCGGCGGTGCATGCGATCGACGTGCTCAAGAAGCGCGGCGTGCCGGACGAGCAGATCCTGTTCCTGGCCCTGGTGGCCGCGCCCGAGGGCGTGCAGGTGTTCCAGGACGCGCACCCGAACGTCAAGCTGTTCGTGGCCGCGCTCGACTCGCACCTGGACGAGGATGCCTATATCGTCCCAGGCCTGGGCGATGCGGGCGACCGCATCTTCGGCACCAAGTAAGGACGCCGATGGCTACCGCACAGCCGGCCGACCAGCAATTCTTTGCGCGCCTTGCCGAACTGAACGAGAAATTCGCGGCCCGGCTGCCGACCACGCTCGCGCGCCTGGACGAGTTGTCGCAGGCGCTGGCCGGCGCCGGCCGGCCGGATGTGGACGTGGCGCCGGCGGCGGGCGAGTTGCAGGCCATGCTGCACACGCTGGCCGGCTCGGCGGCCACCTTCGGCTTTCGCGGCCTGGGCCACCATGCGCGCCTGCTGGAACAGCGCCTGCGTGTGCTGCGCGCCTTCGATGTGGTGGCCGCCACGGAGTGGCAAGCCTGGCGCGCGGAGCTCGACGAATACATCCGGGCCGCGCAACTCGACCCCAAGGCACTGAGCTGAGCGCTTTCACGGACCTGGACCTGCGCAAGCCGCATGCGCAAACTCACGGCAGAGCGGAATTTGATTCATCGCAAACATTTGCATCGCCCTTGCGCCTATATTTTCCCTCGTGGCGGATAAAAAACGCGCCATCCCTTTTAGTGATTTAAGGAATCGTTGCGATTTAACGGTTTTTTATTTAACTAACTGGGTACGCGTCGGTTTTATTCGTTATAATACGGGATCGTTGGGTTCGAGGTAGTAGTGCAGTCTGTCTGTCATTCCTTTCTTGCTTCTTCAAACGATCTGAAACGGGCGCAAGCCCAACTAACCGAAATAGGAAATTGTAATGGCAACTGGCATCGTTAAATGGTTCAATGACTCGAAGGGCTTCGGCTTCATCACCCCTGATGAAGGCGGCGAAGATCTGTTCGCGCACTTCTCGGCAATCCAGAGCACCGGCTTCAAGTCGCTGCAGGAGAACCAGCGCGTTTCGTTCGACGTGACCACCGGTCCGAAGGGCAAGCAAGCCTCGAACATCCAGCCTCTGTAATAGCCCACGGGCTTTACGAGACAAAAATCCCCGGAATTGCCGGGGATTTTTTTTGCCCGTGTCGTTCATCGCGCCCCGCGCGCACGCCGTCAGCGATGGCGCCAGTAGTCCGGCGCGGCATAGCTGCGGCGCAGGAAATCGACGAAGGCGCGGATGCGCAGCGGCAGGTGGCGGCGCTGGGCGAACACGGCGTGGACATCGTTGCCGGGCGCCGCGAATTCGTCCAGTACCGTGCACAATTCGCCGCTCGCGATATCCTCGCCCACTTCCCACATCGAACGCCAGGCCAGGCCCTTGCCGGCCAGCGCCCAGGCATGCAGCACGGCGCCGTCGTTGCACACCATATTGCCCCCGACCTTCAGGGTCACCAGCTTGCCGTTGTCGAGGAAGGTCCAGCCGCGCTGGCTGCCTTCGCTGCTGATCGGCAGGCAGTTGTGGCGCGCCAGGTCGGCCAGCAGGCGCGGCCGGCCGTGGCGCTTGAGGTAGGCGGGCGAGGCCACCACCACGCGCCGGTTGTCGGCCAGCTTGACGCCGACCAGGTTCGAATCGTCCAGGCTGGCGATGCGGATCGCGACGTCGACGCCCTCCGCCACCAGGTCGATCACGCGGTCGGACAGGTTCAGGTTGAGCGTCACGTCGCGGTGCTCGGCCAGGAAGGAGGGCAGCAGCGGCGCCACGTGCTGGCGGCCGAAGCCGGCCGGCGCCGACACCGTCAGGTGGCCCGAGGCGCGCAGGCTGTGCTCGGAAATGGCCGATTCGGCGTCGTTCACCTCGCCCAGGATGCGCTGGCAATCCTCGAGGAAGGCCTGGCCCTCGTCGGTCAGCACCAGCCGCCGCGTCGTGCGCTGCAGCAGCTTGACCCCGAGGCGGGCCTCGAGCGCGTCCAGCCGGCGCCCGATCATGGCCGGGGCGATGCCTTCGGCGCGCGCCGCCGCCGACAGGCTGCCGCGCGCCACCACTTCGACGAAGGTCGACATCTGGGTGAATTTGCCCATGCTCTTGCCCCGTTCCTGCTCTTCATTTGATACAAAAACACACGGATGATGTGAGATTTTGTATGGTTTAGCGCTATTCAGGTGAATATACTTGATGCAAAGACAAACGCCAAGGACGGTCTGTCCCGGACGCGGCGTCGCAAGGATTCTTCATCAAACTCAGGAGTCGATATGTCCCTCACCATCCCCCAAGGCATGCAGATCACGGGCGAGATCAAGCCCGGCTACGAGCAGATCCTGGCGCCGGAAGCGCTCGAACTGGTCGCGACGCTGTCGCGCGCCTTCGGCCCGCGGCGCCGGGAATTGATGGCAATGCGCGCCGAGCGGGCGCGCCGGCTCGATGCCGGCGAGCGTCCCGACTTCTTGCCGCAGACCGCCCACATCCGCGACGGCGACTGGCGCGTGGCGCCGATTCCGCCGGCGCTGGCGTGCCGGAGGGTTGAAATCACCGGCCCGGTCGAGCGGAAGATGGTCATCAATGCCCTGAACTCGGGCGCGGACAGCTATATGACCGACTTCGAGGATTCGAATACCCCGAACTGGGATAACCAGGTCCAGGGCCAGGTCAACCTGTTCGATGCGATCCGCAAGACCATTTCCCTGGAGCAGAACGGCAAATCGTACCGCCTGAACGACAAGGTGGCGACCCTGGTCGTGCGGCCGCGCGGCTGGCACCTGGACGAAAAACACGTGCTGGTCGACGGCGAGCGCGTGTCGGGCGGCATCTTCGATTTCGCGCTGTTCATGTTCCATAACGCGAAGGAATTGCTGGCGCGCGGGGCCGGCCCGTATTTCTACCTGCCGAAGATGGAATCGCACCTCGAGGCGCGGCTGTGGAACGACATCTTCGTCAAGACGCAGCAAGAGCTTGGCCTGGCGCAGGGCACGATCAAGGCGACGGTGCTGATCGAGACCATCCTGGCGGCCTTCGAGATGGACGAAATCCTGTACGAGTTGCGCGAACACAGCGCCGGCCTGAATGCCGGACGCTGGGATTATATTTTCTCGTGCATCAAGAAGTTCAAGCACGATGGCGATTTCTGCCTGGCCGACCGCGCGAAAGTGACGATGACGGCGCCCTTCATGCGCGCCTATGCGCTGCTGCTGCTCAAGACCTGCCACCGGCGCGGCGCGCCGGCCATCGGCGGCATGGCGGCGCTCATTCCGATCAAGAACGATCCCGAGAAAAACGAGATCGCGATGGGCGGCGTGCGCAGCGACAAGGCGCGCGACGCGGGCGACGGCTACGACGGCGGCTGGGTCGCCCACCCGGGCCTGGTCGGCCTCGCCATGGACGAGTTCACCAAGGTGCTGGGCGAGCGGCCGAACCAGTTCGAGAAGCAGCGTCCGGATGTCGAGGTGACGGCGGCGCAGCTGCTCGATTTCAAACCCGAGGCGCCGATCACCGAGGCCGGCCTGCGCTATAACATCAATGTCGGCATCCACTACCTGGGCGCCTGGCTGGCCGGCAATGGCTGCGTGCCGATCCACAACCTGATGGAAGACGCGGCCACGGCCGAGATCAGCCGCTCGCAGGTGTGGCAGTGGATCCGTTCGTCGAAGGGCGTGCTGGACGATGGCCGCAAGGTGACGGCGGATATGGTGCGCGAGATGATCCCGCAAGAACTGGAGAAAGTAAAAGCGGTGGCGGCTGACGGGACGCAGTCGAATTATGAGCGTGCGGCCGTCATCTTCGAAGAGATGTCGACCTCGGAGACGTTTGCCGAATTCCTCACCCTGCCTTTGTACGAGGAAATCTGAACCGTCCTTAAAACGTGTTCTTCCATTCGCGCAACGCCGCGAAGGTATCGACGGCGGAGGCGCCGGGCAGCAGGCGCTCCGCCTCGACCAGGCTCTGGACGATGCGCGGCGCATCGTAACGCAGGAAAGGGTTGGTCGCCTTTTCGAGGCCGATCGTCGACGGGATCGTCGGCCGGCCGGCGGTGCGCGCCGCCTCATCGACCTCGGCGCGCGCCTCCAGCGCGGCATTACCGGGTTCGACCGCCCGGGCGAAGCGCAGGTTCGACAGCGTGTACTCGTGCGCGCAATACACCAGCGTATCGTCCGGCAGCGCCGCCAGCCGCGCCAATGAATCCATCATCTGCGACGGCGTGCCTTCGAACAGCCGCCCGCAACCCGCGCCGAACAGCGTGTCCCCGCAGAACAGCCAGTTGGCGCCATCGTCGCGCCGCGCATAGGCGATGTGGCCGAGCGTGTGACCCGGCACGTCCAGCACTTCGAGCGCCAGATCCAGGCCTGGCGCCACGATGCGCTCGCCTTGCCCCAGCGGCTGCGTGACGAGCTCGATGCCGTCGCTCCGCGGCCCGAATACCGGCACGTCCCACTCGTCCAGCAAGGCCGGCACGCCCCCGATGTGGTCAGCATGATGATGGGTGAGTAAAATGGCGGTCAGGCGCAGCGTGTGCGCGGCGAGGGCGGCCTTGACCGGCGCGGCGTCGCCCGGGTCGACGATGGCGGCATTGCTGCCGTCGTGAATGAGCCAAAGATAATTGTCTTTAAAGGCAGGCACGGTCAATACCGACAGTGTCTTGCGCGGCGGAGTGGTCATGGTGAACTGTGTGAAGAGGTGGCATGGATAGCGCATCCGAAAAATCCATTATAGCGCTCGACAACTGGCTGCAATCGCCGGCGGGCGCCTACGTGCGCGCGTTCGAACAGGCCTGCCTCGACGAGCTCACGGTGGATATCTTCGGCTTCAATGCGCTGCAGATCGGCGTGCCCCAGCTCGATGCGCTGGCGGCCAGCCGCATGCCCAATAAATGGCAGGCGGCGACCCGCACCTCCGATGCCGACGAACTGGCGTTCGCGGCCGGCGGCCGGCAGATCGCGGTCGCGGTCGACGTCGAGGAGCTGCCGTTCGCCACCGCCAGCATCGACCTGGTGGTGCTGCCCCACGTGCTCGAGTTCGCCCTCGAGCCGCACCAGGTCTTGCGCGAGGTGGAGCGGGTCCTGATTCCCGAGGGGCAGGTGATCATCTGCGGCTTCAATCCGGCCAGCCTGTGGGGCATGCGCCAGGGCGTCCGGCGCGTCACCCGCAGCGACTACCTGCCGGCCTCCGGCGAATTCATCTCTATGCCGCGTCTCAAAGACTGGCTAAAATTGCTGAACCTGGGCGTGACCCGCAGCCATTTCGGCTGCTACGCCCCGCCGTGCCGCACGGCCCACTGGCTCAGCCGCTTCGCGATGATGGAATCGGCGGGCGCGCGCTGGTGGCCCTATCTCGGCGCGGTCTACGTGGTGCATGCCATCAAGCGGGTCAAGGGTATGCACATCATCGGTCCCGCATGGAACAAGAAAGCGAGCAAGCGGCCGGCAGCAGTGCCGGCTGCGAACAGGGAATGAGCGAACAATCAACGAATGCAGTGTCCCCGACCCAGGTCGAGATTTTCACCGACGGCGCCTGCAAGGGCAATCCGGGCACTGGCGGCTGGGGCGCGCTGCTGGTCTCGAATGGCCACGAGAAGGAAATCTTCGGCGGCGAGCCGCACACCACCAATAACCGCATGGAATTGCGCGCCGTGATCGAAGCGCTGGGCGTCCTCAATCGCCCGTGCAAGGTCGTGCTGCACACCGACAGCCAGTACGTGCAGAAGGGCATCTCGGAATGGATCCACGGCTGGAAGGCGCGCGGCTGGAAGACCGCGGCCAAGGAGCCGGTCAAGAACGACGACCTGTGGAAGGCGCTCGACCTGGCCCAGCAGCAGCACGCGGTCGAATGGCGCTGGGTGCGCGGCCACAACGGCCATCCGGGCAACGAGCGGGCCGACGTGCTGGCCAACCGCGGCGCGGCCTCGGTCCGGCGCTGAGTACGACAGGGCCGGGCGGTCGCCCGGCTCGGCTTTGCTATACTGCGGGCCGCTCCAACCCAGTTTCCATCATCCAGTAGAACACCATGCGCCAGATCGTCCTCGATACCGAAACCACCGGCTTGAATCCTCGCACGGGCGACCGCGTCATCGAGGTCGGCTGCGTCGAAATCTTCAACCGCAAGCTGACCGGGAATAATTTTCACCGCTATATCAATCCGGAACGCGATTCGGACGAGGCAGCGCTCGCGGTGCACGGTTTGACGACCGAGTTCTTGAGCGACAAGCCGAAGTTCCACGAGATCGCCGAGGAATTGCGCGAGTTTATCCAGGGCGCCGAAGTCATCATCCATAACGCGCCGTTCGACCTGGGCTTCCTGAACCATGAATTCACCCGCATCGGCCTGCCGCCCTTCGTCGAGCATTGCAGCGGCGTGATCGACACCCTGGTGCAGGCCAAGGAGCTGCATCCGGGCAAGCGCAATTCGCTCGATGCGCTGTGCGACCGCTACGAGATCTCGAACGCCCACCGCAAGCTGCACGGCGCCTTGCTCGACTCGGAGTTGCTGGCCGACGTCTACCTGGCCATGACGCGCGGCCAGAACTCGCTGACGATGGACGTCGAGGTCGAGGCCGCGAGCATCGGCGATGTACTTGAGGTGGTGCCGCTGGGCGAGATCATCGTGGTCGCAGCGAGCGCCGACGAGCTTGCTGCGCACGAGGACGTGCTGGCCGGGCTGGACAAGAATGTGAAGGGGACCTGCGTGTGGAGGAATGTTGCCGCGCAGGGGTGACGGATAGGCGATCGTGTGGCATAATACGCCTCGCTTCGGGAGGTTAGCTCAGGGGTAGAGCACTGCATTCACACTGCAGGGGTCGCAAGTTCGAAACTTGCACTTCCCACCAGGATTCTCAAGGCCAGCAGCAATGCTGGCCTTTTGTTTCGGAAGGCGTTGTCGCTTGCCGCGGTTGGTGTTCGGATCACGGTATCGGCGCAAAGTAGTTGGTCAATTGCCATTTGGAATAATCAAGACTCTATGGCATAATACGGCCTCGTTGGGAGGTTAGCTCAGGGGTAGAGCACTGCATTCACACTGCAGGGGTCGCAAGTTCGAAACTTGCACTTCCCACCAACAGGATTCTTTCAGGACGCCCGCACCATGCGGGCGTCCTGCTTTCCAGGCGCGTTATCCGCTGCCTCGGCCCGTTTGAAATATCACTGTAATAATTGCTTCATAGAATCAGGCGATTGCCTGTTCCGTGAANACAGGATTCTTTCAGGACGCCCGCACCATGCGGGCGTCCTGCTTTCCAGGCGCGTTATCCGCTGCCTCGGCCCGTTTGAAATATCACTGTAATAATTGCTTCATAGAATCAGGCGATTGCCTGTTCCGTGAAGACGATGCTCGCCGATTCATCACCTATCCTGCCTGCGCCTGCCGATGTCGTCTATGCCAAGACGGAACTCGGCCGCCAGGAAGTCGCCTGCCGCAGCGCCGGCCTCGGTGCGCGCGAGCGCAGCGTGCTGATCATGCTCGACGGCCGCAAGACCGCGGCGGCGCTGGCGGCGCTGATGCCCGGCGCGCAGCTGGCGCGGATACTCGACGAACTGGAGGCGCTGGGCCTGATCGCCCCCGCGAGCGGCGCCGCGCCGTCTGATGATTGGGCGCGCCTGGCGCCGGTGAGGGAGATGCTGGTGCGCAGCGCCGAAACCTGCCTCGGCCCGATCGCCGCCGAGCTGGTGCGCCAGATCGGCGCGGCCGGCAACGAGCACCAGCTGCAGCGCGCCATCGCCCACTGGCATATGGCGATGCGCGACTCGAAACATGGCAAGGACGTGGTCGAGGCCCAGCTGGCGCAGGTCAGGGCGAGCCTGCAATCTCTTGCTTCAGTTCCGGGGTGATGGTCCACGCATACAGCGTCTTGTCGCGCACGCGCACGATCTGTTCGGGCGGCCATTGCGCGCCCATGTGAAAGTCGTGCGACACGACCCGCGCGCCGACCCGCAACTGGCGCCACAGGCGTGGCATGAGCCGCAGGTTGACTTCGAACAGCAGGTACAGCATGACCACGCTGGCCGGGCTGAAATCGGTGTCGAACAGGTCGGCCTGGCGAAACCGCACGCGGTCCTGCACGCCGGCCAGGCGCGCATTGGTGTCGGCCTCCTTGATGCGCTCGGGATCGAGGTCGATGCCGACGCCGCGCGCGCCATGGCGGCGGGCGGCGGCGATCACGATGCGGCCGTCGCCGCAGCCGAGGTCATACACCGTGTCCTGGCGCCCGACCCGGGCCATCGCCAGCATGCGGTCGACGATGTCTTGCGGGGTCGAGACATAGGGCACTGTCGGCAGGGGCGGCTGGGCGCGTGCCGGCACGATCAGGCCAGGCGCCAGGGCCAGCCCGGCCAGCGCTGCGACGCCATGCAGCAAGGGGCGGCGGCCAAGCGCCAGCGGCGATCGCTGGCTTTGCTCATGCGGTGCGGGTAGCGTACTTGGGTGGCGGTCCGACAATGCGAAGTTCCTTGAAAAGCGTGTATGTAAGGTCTTGCACAAGCCTACCCGATATCGCCGCGTGCCGCGCCTGCAGTCGTGTACACTGGCTCCGGTCGATACAGGGCACGCCGGCTGCACGGGCAGCCGGCCGTGTAATATGAAAAGAACGGAATCCAATCCATGGTGAGCGGGCATTACGAACCCTTGCTGGTCTTCGTGTCGATCCTGGTGGCCATCCTGGCATCGTACACGGCGCTCAGCCTCGCGATGCGGGTGCGCCAGTCCCAGGGCCGCGCGCCATATTTCTGGATCGCGGGCGGCGCGCTGGCCATGGGCAGCGGCATCTGGGCCATGCACTTCATCGGCATGCTGGCCTTCCGCCTGCCCATGCCGGTCGGCTACGATCCGCTGATCACCTTCGCTTCCTGGCTGCTGCCCGTGGTCGCCTCGGGCCTGGCGCTGTGGCAGGTGCGGCACCGCGCATTCCGGCGCCGCCATCTGGCCTGGAGCGCGGTGCTGATGGGCGCGGGCATCAACGCCATGCACTATACCGGCATGGCCGGCATGCGCATGGATCCGGCCATCAGCTACACGCCCTGGCTGTTCGCGCTGTCGGTCGCGATCGCGATCGGCGCCTCGGCGCTGGCGCTGCAGCTCGGCCTGCGCCTGCACGAAGACAGTCACGGGGGTAGCCGGTCGCGGCGCGCGGTGCAGGTGGCGGCCAGCATCATCATGGGCGGCGCCATCGCCGGCATGCACTATACGGGCATGGCCGCGGCCCACTTCGAGGCCGGCAGCGTGTGCCGCGCGGCGCTGGGCGGGGTCGACCAGGACCACCTGGCGGCACTGGTCACGGTCGCCACCGTGGCCCTGCTCAGCATCGCGCTGCTGGCCACCATCTTCGATGCGCGGCTCGAGGCGCGCAACCGCACGATCGCCGAATCGCTGGCGGCCGCCGCCGAGCGCCAGCAGCTGTACCTGGACGAACAGCGCGCCCGGCTCGAGGCCGAGAACGTCAGCCAGATGAAGGACGAATTCCTGGCCACCCTGTCGCACGAGCTGCGCACGCCGCTCAACGCCATGCTCGGCTGGTCGCAGCTGCTGCTGCAGGGCCACCGCGACGTCGCCATGCTGCGCCGCGGCCTCGAAACCATCGAGCGCAACGCGCGCGCCCAGTCGCAGCTGATCGAAGACATGCTAGACATGAGCCGCCTGCTGGCCGGCAAGGTGCGGATCGACGCGGCCCCGATCCAGCCACAAGACTTCGTCAACGCCGCGCTCGAGACGGCGCGGCCGGCGGCCCTGGCGCGCAGCGTCGGCCTGAGCGCCAGCATCGACCATGGCGCCGGCCCGGTGCGCGGCGACCTGGCGCGCATGCAGCAGGTGATGTCGAACCTGCTGTCGAACGCGGTCAAGTTCACCGAGCCGGGCGGCGCGGTGACGGTGACCCTGCGGCTGGAGGGCGAACCGGGCGCAGGGGTCGGGCGCAACGTGGCGATCGACGTCGCCGATACCGGCGCCGGCATCGCGCCCGAATTCCTGCCCTATGTGTTCGACCGCTTCCGCCAGGCCGATTCATCGTCGGCGCGCCGCCATGGCGGCCTGGGCCTTGGACTGGCCATCGCGCGCCAGCTGGTCGAGCTGCAGGGCGGCACGATCAGCGTCGCCAGCCGCGGCGAAGGACAGGGCGCCACCTTCACCCTGCACCTGCCGCTGGCCGCGCCCGGCGCGCTGCCTGCCGCGCGCGCCGAGCCGCTGGCCGGGCTGCCGCTGGCGCCGCCCGAACTGTCCGGCATGACGGTGCTGGTGATCGACGACGAGCTCGATTCGCTGGAACTGGTGCAGCAGGTGCTGGCCGCCAGTGACGCCACCATCCTCACCGCCACCGGCGCGCGCGAAGCGCTGCGCCTGGTCGGCTTGCGCCGGCCCGACCTGATCATCAGCGATATCGGCATGCCGCTGGTCGATGGCTTCGAACTGATCCGGCGGGTGCGCGCCATGCCCGACCGCGAGACGGCCGGGGTGCCGGCGATCGCGCTCACCGCGTTCTCGCGGCGCGAAGACCAGCAGCGCGCGCTCGAAGCGGGCTTCGACGAATACCTGGCCAAGCCAGTGGCGCCCGCGCTCCTGCTGCAGACGGTGGCGGCGATCGTCGCGCGCCGTAATCTACTGCGTTCGCTTTAACGGCGCACCGCCAGGCGATGGGGCGGCTTCGGGGCGCTCAGGCCGCGGCGCCGGGCAACACCAGGTCGAGCTCCAGGGCGCCTTCGGGCCGGCGCAACCCGGCCACGATATAACCGCGGTTGCGGCCCGCTTCCTTGCCCTTGTATAGCGCGCGGTCGGCCAGCGCGATGGCCTGTTCCCAGTCGGGCTGGGCCGCGGCTTCCTGCGTATCGGCATCCAGGCCCTCGTGCGCGAACGGCAGCGAGACCGCGCCGGCGGTGGCGCTGACCGACAGGGCGGTGCCGTCCTCGAGCACGACCGGCGTGGCCGCGATCGCGTCCAGGATGCGCTGTACCAGCAGCGGCCGCTGTTCCTGGGTGACGCCCTGCGAATACACGAGGAATTCCTCGCCGCCCCAGCGCAGCACCATGTCCGATTCGCGCATCGCCGCGCGCAGGCGCTTGCCGACCTCGACCAGGACGGCATCTCCGGCGGCGTGGCCGTATTCGTCGTTGATGCGCTTGAAGTGGTCGATGTCGAGCAGGGTGAAGCAGTCGGCCGAGCCCAGGCGCGGCGCCGCTTCGCCGGTGCGGCTGCGCATGCGGTCCTGGAACGAGCGTCGGTTGAACAGGCCGGTGAGGGGATCGTGGGCCGAGCGGTAGGCCAGTTCGTCGTTGAGCTCGGCCAAGCGGCGGCGGGTGAGCACCGATTTGCGGTACAGCCACAGCACGCCCGCGCACAGGAACAGCGCCAGCGACGCGCCCAGCGAGGCGGCGGTCTGCACCAGGCCGCGGTGGCGCAGTTCGGCGTCCTTGACGGCGTTGTCCTTGCGCAGCGTGTCGATCTGGGCGGCGCGCTCGCGCGCCTTGAACTGTTCCTGCAGCGCCGAGATCGCCTTGTTGCGGTCGTTGAGCGCCAGTTCCTGGGTCACCGTCTCGCGTTCGCGCGCGGTGGCGAGCGCTTCGCGGAAGCGTCCGGCGCCCTCCAGCGCCTGGCTCTTTTCGGCCAGCATGCGTCCCACGGTCGACATGGCGCCGGCCTTGGTCATCTCGGCGATCACCGCGTCCACGTGCGCCAGGCCTTCGCGCTGGCGGCCCTGGCCGAACTGGGCGAAACCGAGATTGGCTTTCGCCATCTGCAGGCTGATCCGGTCTTCGCTGCGCCGGGCCGGTTCCAGCGCGGCGCGCGCCGCTTCCTCGGCCTCCTGGTAGCGTCCCGCCTTCAGGTGGGCGTTGGCGATATTGCCCAGCACATTGGCCTCGAGCGAAATCAATTCGTGCGCATGGGCCAGCGCGAGCGCGTGCCGGAAGGCGAGCAGGGCGGCTTCGATCTCGTCCTGCGCCACCAAAGCCCGGCCCTCGAAGAAGTGGACCGCGGCATCGGTGCGCGGGGGCAGGCGCTGCTCACTGGCGCGGATCTCGCGCAGGGTCTCGAGCGCCCGGGCCGGGTCGCGCGCATTGACGTACATGCGCGCCATCGCCAGCCGGATGTCGGCCGGGCGGGGACCCCACAGGTCGGGATGGCCCTTGATCATGTCCAGCGCGCGCAAGAAATGGCGCAGCGCCCGGTCGTACTGGCCGACCGCGCTGTAGGCCATGCCATACAGGCCGTCGAAGGTGGCGCTGAACTCGAGGCTGCCGAGGTCGCGGTAGCGGGCGCCGAGGGTTTCCAGCTGGCCGAGGGCTGCGGCTGGATCGTTGGTCTCGATCAGGCGCAGCACGCGGGCCAGGCTGGCCAGCGCAAGATTGAGCGGATCGCGTTCGGCCTCGGCCAGGCCGATGATAAGCTCGTTCGTTTCGAAGGCGTCGCGGAAGTGTCCGCCATCGGCCTGGACCCGCCGCAACAGGCGCAAGTAGTGGATGCGCACCGCATAGGGCGCCCCGGCGATCAGTTTCGGCCCTTCCTGCACCAGCACGGTGCGGGCGCGCACATTGTCCTGCTCGGCCATGGCCGCGATCTCGTCCAGTCGCGCCTCCGGCTGCGGCGCCGCCCCGGCCGGGCCGGCGAGCGCCACCAGCAGCAGGCCGATCGCAAGCGGCGGCTGGAATCTGGGTGGGAGTCCGTGGGCGGCAGTCATGGGCAAGGGCGTCGGTGAGGGGAGGGCCTGGGAGGGCAGGGCGGCCCGATCCATTATCGAATGTTGATTTAGGGAAATCAAGCACGCCGGCCTGCGCTGCGATGTTTACGCAACGGCCGGCTCGCAAAGAGAATAAATTGCCTACAGGCATATAAATTGCAGAAGATTTTTCAGATTGCTTTGATTCGCAACGGCATTCTGGTTATATTTGCACGTCTGCAAAAAGTTGACGGTTTGCAGGTGCAGCAACAGCGGTTTCAAGTCAGGCATGCCGGCCCAACAGGCAGGATCTCGAGAGCGTGCCCGCACGACCTGCGGGCGCGGCGCAATGACAAGACGCGGGACCACACTATTACTTGATTGGAGAACACGTAGTGAGTATTTTTAGAACCAAGAATCTGGATGCCATGCTCGCGGCCAGCGCCAAACCGGGCGGACTCAAGAAGGTGCTCGGCCCGACCGACCTGATCCTGCTCGGTATCGGCGCGATCGTCGGCACCGGTATTTTCGTGCTCACCGGCACGGGCGCCGTCACCGCCGGACCCGCGCTGACCCTCTCCTTCATCGTGGCCGCCATGGCCTGCTGCTTCGCCGCCCTCTGTTACGCCGAGTTCGCCTCGACCGTGCCGGTCGCCGGCTCGATCTATACCTATAGCTACGCCACCCTGGGCGAATTCGTCGCCTGGATGATCGGCTGGGACCTGCTGCTCGAATACGGCCTGGCCACCTCGACCGTGGCAGTCGGCTGGTCCGGTTACTTCCAATCGCTGATGTCCGGCTTCGGCCTGGTGCTGCCGGACGCCCTGACGGCGGCCCCGGGCGCCCGTCCCGGCGTCGAGACCATGTTCAACCTGCCTGCTTTCCTGATCATGATCGCGCTGACCGCCATGCTGTCGCTGGGCATGCGCGAATCGGCGCGCGTCAACAACGTCATGGTCATCATCAAGACCGGCGTCGTGCTGCTGTTCATCGCCGTCGGCGTCGGCCACGTCCGTCCCGAGAACTGGGAACCGTTCATGCCATACGGCATGGGTGGCGTGATGAGCGCCGCCGCGCTGGTGTTCTTCGCCTTCATTGGCTTCGATGCCGTGACCTCGGCCGCCGAGGAAGTCAAGAATCCGAAGCGTGACCTGCCGATCGGCATCATCGGTTCGCTGGTGGTCTGCACCATCCTGTACGTCGTGGTGGCCGCCATCATGACCGGCATCGTGCCGCACCTCGATTTCAAGGGCGTCGACCACCCGGTCTCGCTGGCGCTGCAGGTGGCGGGCGAGAACTGGGTCGCCGGCTTCGTCGACCTGGCCGCGATCCTGGGCATGAGCACCGTGATCCTGGTGATGGCCTACGGCCAGACCCGCATCCTGTTCGCCATGTCGCGCGACGGCCTGCTGCCGGCCAAGCTGTCGACCGTGCACCCGAAATACGGTACCCCGTTCTTCGCTACCTGGCTGGTGGGCATCATCTTCGGCCTGATCGCCGCCGTGGTCCCGCTGAACGTGCTGGCCGAGCTGGTCAATATCGGCACGCTGGCCGCCTTCACCCTGGTCTCGATCGCCGTCATCGTGCTGCGCAAGAAGCGTCCGGACCTGCCGCGCGCCTTCCGCTGCCCTGGCGTTCCGGTGATCCCGGGCCTGGCGATCGTGTTCTGCCTGGCGCTGATGTCGTTCCTGAGCTGGCATACCTGGCTGGCCTTCGGCATCTGGCTGGCGATCGGCGCCGCCGTCTACTTCGGCTATGCGCGCCAGCGTTCGCTGCTGAACAAGCCGCAATAAGTCCTGCGACGGCGCTTCATGTTAATCTGCGATCCTTGACGCGACTACCGCGTCCCAGGAATGGAGATGTACCATGAGCGCCATCGTGCTCGGCCAGGGCGATGCCCTCCTGATCGTCGACCTGCAGGTCGACTTCCTTCCCGGCGGCAGCCTGGGCGTGCCGCATGGCGACCAGGTGATCGCGCCGGTCAACCGGCTGATCAACCTCTATCATGAGCGCGGCTTGCCGGTCTACGCCTCGCGCGACTGGCACCCCGCCTCCCACTGTTCCTTCGCCGCCCAGGGCGGGCCGTGGCCGCCGCATTGCGTCGCCGGCACCGACGGCGCGGGCTTTTCCCCCTCGCTGCAACTGCCCGCCGACGCGATCGTCGTCTCCAAGGCCGACACCGCCGAGGTGGATGCCTATTCGGCCTTCAACGGCACCGGGCTGGGCGACGCCATGCGTGCGCGCGGTATCCGGCGCCTGGCCGTGTGCGGCCTGGCCACCGACTACTGCGTGCTCAACACGGTGCTCGACGGCCTGAAGGAAGACATCGAGATCCTGATCGTCGCCGAGGCGGCGCGCGCGGTCGACGTGGCGCCCGGCGATGGCGACCGCGCCATGACCCGCATGCTGGCCGAAGGCGCGGTGCCGGTGCGGCTGGCGGGCGCCGGCCTGGTCGCGGACCTGGAGCTCGGCGCCCGTCTCTAGTTCGATCGCGTTCGTCCGGGCGCTGGCGCACGGTCAGCCCGGCCCGGCCTGCCTATAGTCGCCTTTCCACCTGTGCGAAAGGAGACCGGCATGACCACCACCGTTGGAGACTTCCTGCTCGAGCGCCTCAAGCAATGGGGCGTGCGCCGCATCTACGGTTATCCGGGCGACGGCATCAACGGCATCCTGGCTGCCTTCGGACGCCAGGACGCGATCGACTTCGTCCAGGGCCGGCACGAAGAGATGTCGGCCTTCATGGCCTGCGGCCACGCCAAGTTCACCGGCGAGGTGGGCGTGTGCCTGGCGACCTCGGGGCCCGGCGCCATCCATCTTCTCAATGGCCTGTACGACGCGAAACTCGACCACCAGCCGGTGGTCGCCATCGTCGGCCAGCAGCAGCGCAGCGCACTCGGCGCCCACTACCAGCAAGAGGTCGACCTGGTCACGCTGTTCAAGGACGTGGCCGGCGAATTCGTGCAGATGGCAACCGATGCGGCCCAGGTGCGCCACCTGGTCGACCGCGCCATGCGCATCGCCCAGGCGCGGCGCTGCGTCACCTGCATCATCGTCCCGAACGACCTGCAGGAAGAAGACGCGGTGCCGACGCCACCGCGCGAGCATGGCAGCACCTTTTCCGGCGTCGGCGCGGCGCTGCAGGCGCCGGTGCCGCCCATGGAAGCGCTGCAAGAGGCGGCGCGCCTGCTCGATGCGGGCGACAGGGTCGCGATCCTGGCCGGCGCCGGCGCCGATGGCGCGCTGGACGAACTGGTGGAGGTGGCCGAACTGCTCGGCGCCGGCATCGCCAAGGCCTTGCTGGGCAAGGCCGTAGTGCCGGACGACCTGCCGTTCTGCACCGGCACCATCGGCATGATCGGCACCCAGGCCAGCGACGCGATGATGAAGGAATGCGACACGCTGCTGATGGTGGGGTCGAGCTTCCCGTATGCCGAATTCCTGCCGCGCGAGGGCGCGGCGCGCGCGGTGCAGATCGACCTCGATCCGACCATGCTCGCCCTGCGCTATCCCATGGATGTCAATCTGGCGGGAGACGCGCGCGCCACCCTGCGCGCCCTGATCCCGCTCCTGCGGCGCAAGCAGGAGCGCAGCTGGCGCGCCCGCATCGAAGCCAATGTGGCCGAGAGCTGGCGCGTGCTCGATGAGCGCGCGCGCCAGCCCGGCAAACCGGTCAACCCGCAGCGCGCCTTCAGCGAACTGTCGCCGCGCCTGCCCGACGACGTCATCCTGGCCGGCGACTCGGGCTCGGTGACCGCCTGGTATGCGCTGCACCTGCGCCTGCGGCGCGGCATGATGGCGTCGCTGTCGGGAGGCCTTGCGACCATGGGCTCGGCAGTGCCCTACGCCTTTGCCGCCAAGATGGCGCATCCGGGCCGGCCGGTGATCGCCCTGGCCGGCGATGGCGCGATGCAGATGAACGGCATGAATGGCCTGATCACGATCGCGCGCCACTGGCGCGACTGGGCCGACCCGACCCTGGTGGTGCTGGTGCTGAACAACCGCGACCTCAATTTCGTGACCTGGGAACAGCGCGGCATGCAGGGCGAACCGAAGTTCGAACCGTCGCAGCGGCTGCCCGACTTCTCGTATGCCGAGTACGCGCGCATGCTGGGCCTCGCAGGCGAGCGGGTGGACGATCCCGAGCAGCTGGGTGCGGCCTGGGAGCGGGCGCTGGCGGCGGGCCGTCCCTTCGTGCTGGAGGTGATAAGCGATCCGAACATTCCGCCGTTCCCGCCGCATATCGTCGACCGGCAGGAGGCGCAGTATCGGGAAGCGATCGCGAAGGGCGAGCGCGAGGCGAACGACGTCGAGCGCGGCGTGCGGCAGCAGGGCACGTCGGCCGGCGATGGGGAATGACAGATCGTCAAGATTCTGGTGCGCTGCGAGATAATATTTTGTAATCCCTCTCTTACACTCTCGCAGCGCGCCTACCGATGTGCGCAACATGGTCCAGCTTGGATAATGTCGGTAATCGTCCACCGGACTCACATCAAGATTCGAGACATGACACCAATGCTGTTAGCCGACGCGCCAAGCGTCCAGGCCGCACCGCTCGCCACCGCCGAGGGTGCGAAGACCGTGTATTTTTCGCTGTACGCCGATCCGTCGTCGATGCCGGAGCAGGCGCGCGATTTCGTCACCAGCCAGATCGCGGTCGCGCGCGAACTGCCGTCCGACCTGCCGTCCAGCCTGGACGAGCTGCAGGCCTGGATCGAACAACGCACCGACATCGTCGGCCAGCAGTACCGCGACTACCTGGCCGCGCGCAAGAACGGCGCGCCGCGCCGTTACTTCTCGTGCCGCGCGCATGCGCTGTTCTTCATCAAGGGCGTGGCCCCGACCAAGCTGGTCGACGGCGCCTGGCTGTACGGCCTCACGCGGCAATGGGACGACGTCGCCTTCCACCCGCTGATCAAGACCTATCTCGAAGAGCTGGGCGAGGGCTTGCCCGACAAGAACCACGTCACCCTGTATCGCAAGCTGCTGGCCACCCACGGCTGCGAGAGCTGGGAAGAGCTGGGCGACGAGCACTTCCTGCAAGGGGCGCTGCAGCTGGCGCTGGGCCACCACGCCGAGCACTTCCTGCCCGAAGTCGTCGGCTACAACCTGGGCTACGAACAGCTGCCGCTGCACCTGTTGATCACGTCCTACGAGCTCAATGAACTGGGCATCGACCCGTATTACTTCACCCTGCACGTGACGGTCGATAACGCCGCCAGTGGCCATGCGCGCAAGGCGGTGCAGGCGGTACGCGACCTGATGCCGAAGGTCGGCGACCGCGCAGCCTTCTGGCAGCGCGTGGTCGACGGCTATCGCCTGAACGAGCTGGGCGCCAGCACCACTTCGGTGATCGGCGAGTTCGACCTGCAGTCCGAGCTGGTCGGCATCCTGGCCGCCAAGAGCGGCGTCGGCAAGAACATGCACTCGGATTACTGCCGCGTCGCCGGCCGCTCGGTCAACGACTGGCTGGCCGACCCGGCGCAGATCCCGGCCTTCCTGGCGGCGCTCGAGGGCGCCGGCTGGATCAAGCGCGGCCAGGACGTCGAGCACAGCCGCTTCTGGCGCCTGGTCGAGGGCGAACGGGCCGAGATGTTCGGCGTGTTCAACGCCTACGAGCTGCAGGTGCTGCGCGACTGGATCACCTCCAGCGCCGACGGCCAGCCGGCCAGCGCCCCGCGCGTGCTGACCGCCCGCGCGCGCCAGCGCACGCTCGACCAGCTAGGGCAGGGCGCGGAACGCGGCAACGCCTTCCCGGTGCGCGGCCTGATCCGCCGTCACCCGAACCTGGAGGATCTGAACACCGGCAACGAGCTGCGGCTGCTGGAACAGCAGGTGGCTGCCGCCAACGGCAAGCAGGAGGCGATGCAGATGCTGGGCCGCCTGCTGTCGCCCGAGATCCACCACACGGCGGTGGGCCTGATGGCCACCCGCATGTACACGCAACTGTTCGACGCCTGACCGACTGCACTTGCGACAAGCGGCCTGCATGCGATAGAGAGCGCGCGCCGGCCGTGGCACCACCAACAATCATTACAAGGAATTCCACGTGCACATCCTCGAACAACGCTTCCTGCGCGGACCGAACGTCCACGCCGATTCGCCCTGCCTGCTGTCGGTGGTCGACCTGCAGGATTTATACGGCAAATCCACGAAAGACCTGCCCGGCTTCAACCACGCGCTGCTCGAACTGCTGCCGTCGTTGCACGGCGAGCGCCTGCCGGCCGGCCAGCCGGGTGGCTTCGCCCAGCGCCTGCGCGAGGGAACTTATCTCGGCCGCGTGATCGAGCATGTGATGCTCGAACTGCAAACCCTGGCCGGCGCGCCAGCCAGCTTCGGGCGTACCCGGCCGGTGAGCGGCCATCCTGGACAATTCAGGATCGTGTGCGCCTATGCCTGCGAAAAGCTGGCCGAGCCGGCGTTCGACCTGGCGCTCGACCTGGTCGGCGCGCTGGCGCGCGGCGAAGGTTTCGAGCTGGCTCCGCGGCTGGAAGAACTGCGCGAGATCGCATCGCGCTACGCGATCGGCACCAGCACCGGCGCGGTGGTCAACGCTGCGCAGGAGCGCGGCATCCCGGTGCAGCGCATCACCGAGGACGCCAACCTGTTCCTGCTCGGCTGGGGCGTCAAGCAAAAGCGCCTGCAGGCCACCACCACCGGCGACACCAGCTTCATCGCGGTGAAGATCGCCAGCGACAAGCAGCTGACCAAGGCCTTGCTGAAGGAAGCCGGCGTGCCGGTGCCGGAAGGCGACGTCGTCACCACCGTGGAATCGGCGCAGCGCGTGGCGCGCCGCCTGAACGGGCCGGTGACCCTGAAGCCGCTGGACGGCAACCAGGGCAAGGGCGTGACGGTCGACTGCAACACGCCGGACGACGTGGCGCGCGCCTTCGAATTCGCGCGCCAGTACGGCCGCCGCATCATCGTCGAGCGCCACGTGAGGGGGTTCGACTATCGGGTGCTGGTGGCCGGCGGGCGTGTGGCCGCGGCTTCGCGCCGGCGTCCGGCCCATGTGGTGGGCGATGGCGTCAAGACCATCCGCGAACTGGTCGAGATCGAGAACGCCAATCCGGCGCGCGGCGCCGGGCATGCGACCATCCTGACCCGGATCGCGCTCGACGAGCACGCGGCCGACATGCTGTCGCGCCAGGGCTTCGAATTCGACAGCGTGCTGCCCGTCGGCGTGGTGGCCGAGTTGCGCGGCAACGCCAACCTGTCGACCGGCGGCACCGCCGAGGACGTGACCGAGCTGCTGCCGGATTCGACCCGCCTGCTGTGCATGCGCGCAGCCAGCAAGATCGGCCTCGACGTGGCCGGCATCGACATCGTGTGCGAAAACATCTCACAACCGCTGGCGGCGCAGCGCGGCGCGGTCATCGAAGTCAACGCCGCCCCCGGCATCCGCATGCACCAGTACCCGAGTGCGGGCGAGGCGCGCGATGCCGGCGAGGCGATCGTCGACGGCCTGATGGGCGTGTCCGATGGCCGCATTCCCGTGATCGCCCTGACCGGCACCAATGGCAAGACCACGACCACCCTGCTGGTCGCGCACGCGGCGCGCATGGCGGGCCGGGTGACCGGCGTGACCACCACCGAGGGCGTCTTCATCGACGGCAAGCAGGTCGTCAAGGGCGACTGCACCGGCTACTGGTCGGCGCGCACGGTGCTGCACGCGCCCGAGGTCGAGCTCGCGGTGCTGGAGACGGCGCGCGGCGGCATCCTCAAGCGCGGCCTGGCGTACGACCGATGCGACGTCGCGGTGGTGCTGAACATCGCGGCCGACCACCTGGGCCTGGACGGTGTCGACACGGTCGAGGACCTGGCGCAGGTGAAGGCGGTGGTGGCGCAATCGGCCTCGAAGGCGGTGGTGCTCAACGCCGAGGATGCGTTGTGCGTGCAGATGGCGCGCCGCGTCAAACCTGGCGCCGAGGTGCTGTTCTTCTCGATGGACGCCGAGAACCCGGTACTGCTCAAGCACCTGGAAGACGGCGGCCGCGGCGTCTACCTGCAGGACGGCGCGGTGGTGGTCGCCGACGGCCACATGCAGCAGGCGGTGATCAAGGTCGAGAGCATGCCGGTGGCCTTCGGCGGCCTGGCCCGCTTCAACATCGCCAACGCCCTGGCGGCAGCCGCGGCCCTGATGGCCGCCGATTTCAGCCACCTGCAAATCGCCGCCGGCCTGTCGACGTTTGTCTCCAACGGCCGCACCAACCCCTTGCGCACGAATATGTTCGACGTACGCGGCGTCACGGTCATCGTCGACTACGCCCACAACCCCGCTGCCTACGCGGCGATGGCCGACATGGCCCGCGGCATGCTCCCTGGCCAACTGGTCGGCATCGTCACGGCCCCCGGCGACCGCCGCGACACTGACCTGCGCGAAGTAGGCCGCGTCTGTGGCGCCCGCTTCGACGAGCTGGTCGTCTACGAATCGCAAAGCCGCGGCCGCGCCGTCGGCGAAGCGGTAGACCTGATCCTCTCCGGCGCCGAAGAAGCGGTCGGCCTGAGCGACACGCTGCACCGCGAGATCGAGGTCGGCAACGCGATCCGCCTGGGCCTGAGCCTGTGCAACCCGGGCGACGTCCTGGTCTTCGCCTGCGGCTCCTCCCTCCAGGTCTTCATCGACGCCATCCGCATCACCGACCCCGAAAGCGCAGACCTGATCGCCTCCCAAACCACCTAACCCGATGGGGGTCAGAGTAGAATCCCCATGGGGGTCAGAGTAGAATTGTCGAGCAATTTCCCAAATCCGCCCGCCAATTAAGTAGGGTCAGAGTAAAATTATTGGGCAATTGCCTCGCTTGACCTGCGGTTATTCCCTTCTGGCATATGCCAGAAGGGAAGCAATAAAATAAGTAGGGTCGGAGTAAAATTGTTTGCCAATTGATTTTAAAAAATTGGCAAACAATTTTACTCCGACCCTATTTGTTTTCAGGCCAATCTGGCACTACTAGCGGCTCGCGCTATTCCCAGCTTAATTAAATTTTGGATGTGAAACTATTTGGCGTGAAAATCCAGCTTTATCCATGAGGGTCAGATTCAATTTATCGAGCAACTTCTCAAGTTGTCAGTTAACTCTACTCTGACCCTACGGTTATCAGGAGCTATTATCCAACAATTAGGGTCAGAGTAGATTTAATTCGCAATTGATTTACTGAAGTTGTCAAACAATTTTACTCTGAGGTGGCCCGGGTTTGGTGGACATCCGCGACGCGCGCCAGGAGCAGGCCGCGCGCCAGGCCGGCGACGACCGCCGGCGCGCGCTGCAGCGGGTCGCGGCCGGCGCCGGCCAGCAGTGGCTGGCGAGCTACGAGCGCCAGGCGGCCAGCATGGGCAGCCTGCTGCTGGCCCACGTGGCGGCCTACTGGGAAGGCGAAGTCGCGGCCGTGATCGGCGAGCGGACGACGGACGTCGACGCCCTGCTCGAGCGCCTGCGCATGGCGCCAGAGGAGTGCGCGGCGGCGCTGGCCGCGCTGCGCGCGGACGCTACCGCCATGCAGGCTTGCCTGGAGGGGCTGGCGTGAAGGAGAAGGACGCCCTGTTGCGCCAGCTGGTGCAGGACGCCGCGGCAGCGCCGCTCGACGACTATCTCGTGCAGCTCGCGCGCGGCAACGCCGCGGCCGACGGCCTGGCGGCGTTGCTGGAACGCTTCGACGACAATCTGGCCCGGCTCGAGGCGCTCAGGGCGACCAGCAATCGCGACCTGGTGCGCGAAGTGCTGGCGCAGACGCGCGGCCCTTCCCGGGCGCGCGTGGGCGAGCCGGGTGCGCTCGACGGCTGGCACAAGATCGACGACGGCGGGCGCCGCCTCAAGCTGCAGGCGACCGAGTGGCGCGCGGCGCTCGACACCGGGCGGCGCCTGATGTGGACCGTGAACGCCGACCGCAGTGGCGACGAGCCGCATCCCTGCCGACTGGTCACCTGGCACGAGGCCCTGAAGCGCCTGACCGCACTGAACTTCGGCGCCTGGTGCGGCCATCGCGACTGGCGCATTCCCACCATCGCCGAACTGAACACGCTGACCTATACCGCCGACGCCAGCGATGAGCTGCGCATCTCGGCCAGGCTGTTCCCGGACCTGCGCGGCCATGGCGGGCAATGCATGACATGGTCGTCGAGCCGTTTCAACGATACGCGGCTGCTCGACGTCTATGATTTCGCGCATGGCACCGTCCATCGCAAGATGGTGGGCGAAACCGCCTACCTGCGTTTCGTCCGGACCATGGGCGACAACGAGTCGTGAATCCGCGCGACGACAGCCTGGCGGCGCGGCTCGAAGCGAGCCTGCGGCGCGACATCGCGCAACTGGGCGCCATGCCCGACAGCGCGGTCGGACGGCGCGCGGGCCGGCGCATGCTGGATGTGGCGACCCATGCGCCGGCCTTCCTGTGCCTGCTGGTCGAGCCGCTGCTGGAGGGAGACTCCGCGGCGCGGCTGGCGACGCTCGAGGACTGCGCCCGGGTCCACCTGTACGCGCGCGTGCTGGACGACGCACTGGACGAGAACCTGCCGCTCGACCGGCGCAACCTGCTGCGCATCCAGCCCCAGTACTGGCGCGCCGTCTATAGCCTGGGCGCCCGCCATCCGGCGCACGCCGCCGGCGCGGCGGCCTTGGTCGAGGACACCGTGGCCGCCGTCGCCATCGACGACGCGGCCGCCACGCCCGGCGAATGGGGCCGCAAGAACGCCCACCTGCTGCTGGCGCCGCTGCTGTTGTCGGGCGACAGCGCGGCCTGGCGCGCCGCCGCGCCCGGCCTGTTGGCGCTGCTCGCGCTGGACCAGGCCGGCGACGAGCTGGCCCAGGGCCGGCTGGTCACGTCCGGCCCGCGGGCGGAGCTGGCGGCCTGCCTCGAACACTGGCTCGATCCCGCGGCGATCGAGGCGTTGCGCCGCCATGGCTGGCGCCAGGCGGCGGCGCGCCTGCTGCACGATGGCGCGGCGCTGCTGCGCATCCTGACCACCAACGGACTACCCGCATGAAATCAAGATCCAATCTCGCCGCCCGCATCGATGCCGGGCTGCGCCAGTTCGCTGCGCGCCTGGAACGCGACACCGCTTTGCAGGACGGCGCCCTGACCATCCGCATCTTTGGTGAATTCTCGGCCGGCAAGACCCGGCTGCTGGGCGAACTGCTGGGCGACCTGGCGCCGCCGGCGCTCGCGCCGATCAGTTCGCGCGAGGTGCAGACCCGCCTGCAGCTCGAGGTGAGTCACGGCCCGACCGCGCGGCTGACCGTGGTCGAACGCGCTTGCGACGTGGTCCAGGGGCGCGAAGTGGCCTGCCTCGAACGGTTCCCGACCCGCGCCGAAATCGATGCCGCGGGCTATGACCCGTTGCGGCACCGGCTGCGCCTTTGCGTCCCGCTCCCGCAACTGGTGGTCGAATACGATGGCTACCACGACGCCGGCGTCCCGCGGCGGCTGTTCGTGATCGACATGCCGGGCTGGAATTCAGGCGAGGACGCGGAGGCGCCGGACATCGTCCTCAGCGACGATCCCTGCCTGGCCCTGGTCTACGTCACATCGGCCAGCCGGCTCGACAGCGGGGGAAACCTGGTGCGGCTGCGCGCCTTCCTGAAGACGGTCAGGCGCGATGCGGCCTTCCTGGACGGAAACCGATTGGCGGTCGTGATCACCCATTGCGACGCCGCCGACGCGGCGCGCCTGCGCGAGCGTGCGCGCGCCATGGTCGAGCGGGCCTGGAGCGAGGAGGGCGGCGACGTCTCCTGGCTCGGGCTGACCGTCCTGGCCGCCGAATTCAACGCGATGGCGCCGGGCCAGCTGGTGGAATTCCGGGAGCGCTTCTGGGAAGCGGTCCTGGCCCGGCGTCCCGAACCGGCTACGCCCGCCCACCCGTGGAGCGCGGCGATCGCGCGCTGGGATGGCGAGGACGATATCCGTCCGCGCCTGGCCCTGACCGGCCAGATGCTGGAGGCGCTGCGCAAGCTGGCCACGCGCGCGCGCCAGGATGGCCGCTTCCTGCGCAGCATGAACATGCACCGCCTGGCGGGCGCCAGCGACGAGCAGATGCGCCTCGAGCTGCATCGCGCCTGGCGCCGCCAGACCGGTCTCGACGACCTGCAACGGGCGGCGGAGGCGCTCGACGCGCTGCGGCTCGATGCCGCCCATCCGCTGGCGGACTGGTGGCGCGAGGTCTGGTTCGACCAGGCGCAACTGCTGTTTGGCGTCGCGCGCGCCTTCGTGACCCAGGCCGAGCGCGCCCTCGACAGCGTCGATGTCGGCACGCCCGACCTCGAGGCGCACCTGGTGCAGCGCCTGGCCAAGCCGCATGCGAAGCTCGAGGCCGCGCTGGGATCGAGCTTCGCGCGCCTGGTCGACGTGGCAGGCGGCCTGGCGCGCCTCGACGGCGGCCAGGCGGTCGCCACGTTACTCGCCCTGAGCACGCTGCAGGGACGCTACGAGCAGCATCTCGCGCGTCAGTTGCAGGCGCTGCGGCCCAGGGAGGCGGCATGACGCCGCACGACGCCGTCCAGGATTACCTGGCCGGGCACGCCGACGGCGGCGCCATGGCCGCCTATCTCGACAACCTGGCCGCGAGCGAGGCGCGCGAACGTACCGGGGCCCTGGCGCGCGAGCGCGACGCCATGCGCGCCGAGATCGAGGCGCTGCGCCAGGAGCAGGCTGCGCTGCTCGATGAGATGGACCGGCTGCGCGGGGCGCGGGTCGAGCTGCTGGTGAGTTTCCTGCCCGTCGTATTCCGCCATTTCTGGACCGTCGTGCGGCCCGACGAACTGGCCATGATGTGCGGCCAGCTGGCGCCGCCGCCGGTGCCGTCGCCCTGCCTCGAGCCGTCCGCCGAGACGGTCCAGTTCATGAAGGCGAAGCTATATGCCTTGCCGCAGGCGGACCGCGAACGCATCCGCGGCTTTTGCCTGGACCTGCGCCAGCGCCTGCAAGTGCGCGCCGAGCTGCGCGATTTCGTGCGCCAGCCCTGAGCCTGGCCGCCCCATCCGATTCAATCCTCCTGCGCTATCCATCATGAAGATCGACCCCAGACTGCCATCCGAAGTCCAAGACCTGTACCGCCGCCGCGCGGCCGCCGCCGTCCTCGAGCAACTGGGGACGGCCACGCTGTGGCAGGTGTCGGCCGCCAACGGCGACCGGATGCTGTTCGATCCGGTCGCCCGTTTGTTGTGGGACGCCACCAGCCAACCCAATGCCAAAGATACGCACAAGGGCATTGCCGCCGTCGCCGCGATGAAGACGGGCGGCCTGGAGCACTGGCGCCTGCCGGCGCTGCGCGAACTGCAGCACTTTTCGACGCTGGCGTTTTCTCCGGCCAAGCCGGGAAGCGGTTTCGGCAGTCTCATCAATGGCCAGCCGAACGTGACCTGGCTGACCACCGAGGGCACCTGGAACTGCAAGGAAAGCACCTTGAACGGCTCGCCCGATGCCTGGGGCGCGCTGGCGGCCGTCAACGACTTCGCCGCCGATGCCAGCGGCCCCGAGTTCATTGCACTGTGCATCGAACGCGGATGGAAACTGGCCCCGGCCGGCCCGGTCAAGGACAAGGACCTGCTGGCCGTCCACGCCACGCCGGACGTGCGCCAGCTGTTCGCCGACCTCGACCAGATGACGGTGCGCCTGCCACGGTTGCAGGCGTCCGATTTCGAGGACCCGGCGCGCGGGTTGTGGGAATTGTGGGGCCTCGACCGGCAGACGCTGGACGAGCTGGGCGTGCGCGCCCGCAATCCGGCGGACGACGTGCGCGATTGCGACGTGGCGATCGACTTTGGCACCAGCAGCACCGTGGTCGCCTACGACGACCATGGCCGGCGCAAGCTGCTGCGGGTCGGCATCGACCGGTTCTGGGAGGCGGACAGTCCGCGCAATTATGAAAACCCGACCGCGCTCGAATTCCTCGACCTGCAATCGATGCTGGCAACCTGGCGCAAGCATGCCTACCGGCCGCCATTGCTGTGGGACGAAGTGCGCTGCTCGCATGCGGCGCTGGAGCGCCTGGAGGCGGCGGATACCCGCCATGCCGTGGTCGACAGTGTGCTGACGGGGCTGAAGCAATGGGCGATGCGCGGCGAGCGCGATGCGCGCATCCACGTGCGCGACGGCCGCCAGCACGAACACGCGCTGGCGCCGCTGGTCGCGCGCAATCCGGTGCTGGGTACGCCACTGGCGGTCGGCGCCGACGATCCCTTCGATCCGGTCGAGTTGTACGCATGGTTCCTGGGGATGCATATCAACTGGCGCGGGCGCGGCATCTTCCTGCGTTACTACATGAGTTTCCCGGTGACCTATCCGGAGCAGGTGCGCGACCGGATCCTGGCCTCGTTCCGCCGCGGCCTGCAGCGCAGCCTGCCGGCCACCCTGGTCGGCCAGGCCGCCTTCGCCCGGTTCCGGGTCGAGGAACTGGCGTCCGAGCCGGCCGCCTACGCGGCGGCGGCGCTGCCGTCGCTCGGCATCGCACCCACCGCCGACGGCGCCGCCTATGCGGTGTTCGACTTCGGCGGAGGCACCACCGACTTCGAGTTCGGCAAATACCGGCTGCCGGCGGACGAGGACGACGACATCGAGGAACTGTTCGAGCATCATGGCGCGGCCGGCGACGTGTTCCTGGGCGGCGAACGCTTGCTGGAGAATATGGCCTACCTGGTGTTCCAGCAAAACCTGCACCGCTGCGCGA
The DNA here is from genome assembly GCF_030770395.1 of Telluria beijingensis. Taxonomy (GTDB): domain Bacteria; phylum Pseudomonadota; class Gammaproteobacteria; order Burkholderiales; family Burkholderiaceae_D; genus Telluria; species Telluria beijingensis. The sequence continues at coordinate 5,503,054 of NZ_CP132480.1, forward strand.
AGGAGCGGATCGTGTTCAGCCGGCCACAGGACGCGGCCGACATCGCCGGACACGAGATGTTCGTCGAGGACTCGCGCATCGCGGCCACCAATACCGCGGTGCTGGCCGCCGCGCTGCGGCCCCTGTGGGAAGAGGGCCAGCGGGATACCGTGATCAAGATCCGCCTGCTTGCGCGCGGCGGAGAACTGGTGGATTGCCAGTTCACGCTCCAGCTCGACGCGCTCAATGCGTACCTGGCGACCCGTATCGGCCAGGGTGTGCGCAGCTTCTTCATTGCGATGCGCACTGCCTTTGCGGCGGCGCCGCCGTCGGTGGTTCATGTGCTGCTGGCAGGCAATGCAAGCCGGTCGCGTTTCGTGGAGAGCTACTTCTTCAGCGATGAGGATGGCGCCAGCATCGACCGTCATGCCGCTGCGCGCAGCGAGGCCGGGCGCGATCGCTCCGACTCGCTCGACGAGCGCCTGTTCGACATCGCCGCCGATTACCTGGCCGAGGTCTATGGCGACGAGCAGATTCCGGAAATCGTCGTGCATCGGCCGCCGACCGCCGACGCCGTGCATCCGGGGATGGGCAAGACGGGCGTCGCGCTCGGCCTGTTGCGCCTGTGTCCGGGCGGCGTGGTCGCGACGGCGAGTGCGTCACCGGAAGCGCCGGGACGGGAGGCGCCGTTCGGCTATTACGTCGGCCGTGTCCGGCGCGGCAGGTTCGACCCCGTGCTGCTGCAATCGCAGCCGTATGGCGCCTGGCGGGACCTGGGCCAGGCGCGCGATCGCGTGCTCAAGCTGGCCTATAGCCGTTCCACATTGGCGGCGACCGGGGACATGCGCGAGGGTGACACGCTGTTGCTGCAGCGCCGGCTGGAACTGGGCGTCGATACCGAAGGCAAGCGCGTCTTCGTACGTGCAGTGGGGCCGCACGAGATCGAAACCTGCGTGGCCGCGGCCGCGCCCGACGCCGACGCGCAGGGCGCGGAGGCGCTGACCCGCATCAGTCTGCTGTAGGCCGCTGGCCCTGGGCTGGGGTCCGCACCTCGGTGCTCTGCTGCAGGGTATTGCGCCAGCCTTCCGGCCCCAGGACCCACATGCGGACATACCGTCCGCGCAGTTCGCGCGCGCGGCCGGCGCCCTGGGTCTCGGCCCGCATGTCAGCCCGCGTGCTGGCCCGGAAGCGGCCGGTGACCACCGCCGCGCGGCCACTGTCGAGCATCCGGACTTCCATGTCGAGCACCTCGTAGGAACGGAACTCGAATTCGTCGCGCGCCAGCGCCTGCAGGAACTCGGTCTTGGTGCGCGCGCGACCGCTGGTCTCGACATGGTAATAGTCGCCGCTGATCAGCTTGCGCATGGTCGGGATGTCGCGGCTGGCAACGGCCTGGGCGCGCAATTGCTCGGCCCCGCGCAGGGCTGCCAGTTCGCGCGCCGCAGCGCTGGACGTTGGCGCGACCGTGGCAGCGGGCCGGGACACAGCGTCCAGCGTGGCGTCGGGGGCGGCGGCGGCAGTCGGGACGGCTGCGAAACAGAGCAGGGCAAGTGGCAGGGCGGACAAGATGCGCATGGTCGGCGGGAAAGTGGAACGCCTTGACAGTATATAAATTCTCGAACGTAAGTTTGTAACAAAGTTTTGCAATTGCGCTCGGTGTTTCCCGTCGGCGCGCCGCTTCCGTCTTCTTCATAACAGGATTAAGATGAAGGACAAGGCCTGCCATCCGCGTGGCCTGATTAAAAGGAGAGCACGATGCAAACGGCAGGCGGACAGGACGCCCTCGCGCACAAGGGCACGATGGGCATCGATGTGTTGTGGGTCGGTGTGGCGACCGCGCTGATCCTGCTGGCGCCGCTGGTAGCGATGCAGTTCACGCGCGAGGTTGCATGGACCGGCGGCGATTTCGGCGCCGCCGCGCTGTTGCTGGCCAGCGCGGGGCTGGCCTGCGTGCGCATGGCGCGCCGGGTGGCGCGCCGGCGGCCGTGGCAGCGGGTGGCGACGGTCGGCGCATTGGCGCTGGCCTTCGCTGCGCTGTGGGTGGAACTGGCGGTCGGTGTTTTCTTAGGCCTGGGCAGCTGAGATGGCGCCACGTGGCATATCGCCACGCAACGCCCTTGCGATTAGAGCCTATCCCTAATGCCGTTAAGTTAGCGTAAAAGCCGTCGTTCCCGCAAAGGCGGGAACCTAATTCTGCGAGCGTTTCGACGACGTTAGCAGAACTTGGGTTCCCGCCTTTGCGGGAAGTCGTTACCTCCAGTGGAGGTAACGACGTGGTGGCTACTCTTAACTTAACGGCATTAGAGCCTATCCCGGTAGGTGGGAGTCGCTCCTGGCGCGCCTGGCAGGCGTGTGCTGCGTTGCTCGTCGTTGCATGGCTCGCCATGCGGCCTCCTCGCGCCTTGCCCACGCCTGCCATGCATCAACATGAGCTTCCCCCACCTACCGGGATAGGCTCTTAGCGTAGCTGCAACCCGTCCAGGCGGAACGGTTCGGCAATGAACACCGTATTGCAAACCTCGCTCGGATAGGCATAGTCGAAGGCGATCTGGCCGGCGGTATCGAGCGCCACCAACCGCGCCTGGGTGCGTTCCGCCAGCGAAGAATAGGCCACCAGGTACTGGCCGGGCGCGCTTTCATAGGCTGACGAGCAGATGTCCGAGAGCAGCTTGCGCTCGCCATCCCAGGTCCAGACTTCGCGCGCGGTGCGCGCCTTGTCGTCGATCGCATAGCGCGACGGCGTGCTGTAGCGTCGGTTCTGGCCCGCCGGCGTGCCGGCCGGCTGGTTGAGGCTGGCGAGGCCGTTATTGAACAGCAGCAGTTCGCGGTTGGGCGCCACCGACAGCGAATGCTGGCCGATCGGCACCTTGCCCTCGGTCACGCGCAAGGCCAGGGCGCGCAGCGAGGGATAGTTGACGTACCAGTGCTTGCTGGTATCGCCCAGCAGCCAGCGGATGGCGCCGGTATCGTAGTCGAGCTTGACGACGAAGTTTTCGCGGCTTGAGATCAGCAGTGCATTGTCCTGGGCATCGTAGATAGCCGAGTTCATGTGGAACCAGTCGACGCCGTCGCGCACGAAATTGGCGGGATCGTCGCCGCCTGCGCGCATCGCCGCGCGGAAGATCTGGCCCAGGTCCCATTCCTTGAGCACCCGTCCCGAGATGTCGATCTCGGCCACGATCGATTCGAGCAGCAGCACGCCGCCGACCCGGGCGTCGAGCTCCGCCAGGAAGCCGGTCTTGCCGCGCGCCAGTTCATGGTGGAAGTTGGTGAACTTGGGATCGTCGAGGCGGCTGCTGCGCACGCTCGTGTCGACGTCGAAGCGGTGCAGCACCGGCGCCGAGCCGTCGCCGACATAGAAGGCGTCGTCGCCGAACAGCGAGGAGAACGAGGTACCGGGCCCGCTGGCCCAGCGCAGCTGGCCGTCGCTGTCGAGGATGACCGGCGACGTCACCCCGTTCTTGATCAGCATGTACTCGAAGCCGGGCGACGCCGCGCCGCGCGCCGTGCGCACCTGTGGCGCGTCGTAGATCGTGGCGGGACCCGTGTAGCTGCCGGTCGCGATCGCCACTTGCGCAACATGGGTCGAGCCGTCGCGAAAGCGCGTGGTCAGCGTGAGCTCGTTGCGGTGGTTGGCGTACAGGCCGAATACCGGGAAGGCGATGCGCGCGCTGCCGGCGTCCCAGGCCGCGCGCCGCCCGAGCCAGGCGCGGTCGTAGGTGACCGCTACCGGGCGCGAGTGCGAATCGGGGCGGCCCGCGATGGTGTAGTGCACGCTGTCCAGGTGGGCGAAGTCGCGCAGGGCGTAGTTCAATTGCGCCACGAAGGGCGTGGCGCCGGGCGCCTGGCCGATGGCGCCGATGCCGGCGCGCTCGGCCTGGGGTTTGTCGTCGTCGTCCTTGCCGCCGCAGGCGCACAGCAGGACGGTCATCAGTATCCAGAGCAATAGCGTGGTTGGCGACTTCATCTGTTCTCCTGCGGGTCGGGGCCGGAATCCTCGCGACGAGGGGGAACAGTAGTTGTAGCCCGATTAGCGGACCCGTGCCTGCGACCGGCGCAAGCCGGTTGCGTGAACTTGTATGGAAACGCTTGACCTTCCCATCGTGGGAAGGATTATCCTCTCGATATAGATCATTGGAACAAGCAAATGAACAATATCGTCCTTGACAGCACCGTCCTGCAAATCGAAGGCATGAGTTGCGCGTCCTGCGTCGGGCGGGTCGAGAAGGCGCTGCGCGCGGTGCCGGGCGTGCGCGACGCCAGCGTCAACCTGGCCACCGAGAAGGCCAGCGTGCGCGGCGCGGCCGCGCCGGACGCGCTGGCGGCGGCGGTGCGCAGCGCCGGCTATGAGGCGCGGATCGCGGCGCCCGACGCCGGCGCCGCCGGTGTGGCAGCGGCCGCGCGCCAGGACCGCCCCGGCCAGCTGCCGGCCTGGTGGCCGGTGGCCGCCGCAGTGCTGCTCAGCCTGCCGCTGGTGCTGCCGATGCTGGCCGCGCCCTTCGGCCGCAACTGGATGCTGCCCGGCTGGCTGCAGCTGGCGCTGGCCACGCCGGTCCAGTTCTGGCTCGGCGCGCGCTTCTACCGCGCCGGCTGGAAGGCGCTGCGCGCCGGCAGCGGCAATATGGACTTGCTGGTGGCGCTTGGCACCAGCGCCGCCTATGGCCTGTCGCTCTACCTGCTGCTGGGGGCCGGCTCTCACGGCGGCCACGAACTGCCGCACCTGTATTTCGAATCGTCGGCGGTGGTGATCACGCTCGTCTTGCTGGGCAAGTGGCTGGAGGGCCGGGCCAAGCGCCAGACCCTGGCCGCCCTCGATGCCCTCGGACGCCTGCGGCCCGATGCGGCGCTGGTGCGGCGCGGCGGCGTCGACATGGACATCCCCCTGGGCGAGCTGCGCGTGGGCGACCTGATGGTGGTCAAGCCCGGCGCGCGGGTGCCGGCCGACGGCGTCGTGACCGACGGCCGCAGCCACCTGGACGAGTCGCTGCTGACCGGGGAAAGCCTGCCGGTGGCGAAGGGGCCGGGCGAGCGGGTGGCCGGCGGCGCCGTCAATGCCGACGGCCTGCTGCTGGTCGAGGCCACCGCGGTCGGCGCCGCGACGATGCTGGCGCAGATCATCCGCATGGTCGAGGAGGCGCAGGCGGTCAAGGCGCCGATCCAGCGCCTGGTGGACCGGGTCAGCGCGGTGTTCGTGCCGGCGGTGCTGGTGCTGGCGCTGGCGACCCTGCTGGGCTGGGGCCTGACGAACGGCGACTGGCAGGCGGCCCTGCTCAATGCGGTGGCGGTGCTGGTGATCGCCTGTCCCTGCGCGCTCGGGCTGGCGACGCCGGCCGCGGTCATGGTCGGCACTGGCGCGGCGGCCCGCCACGGGATCCTGATCAAGGACGCCGAAGCGCTGGAAACCGCGCATGCGCTGCAGGTGGTGGTGTTCGACAAGACGGGCACCCTGACCGAGGGCAAGCCGCGGCTGCTCGCCTGCGAAGGCCAGGGCGCGCACGCGGCGCGGCTGCTGGCGCTGGCCGCGGCGGTGCAGCAGGGCAGTTCGCATCCGCTGGCCGGCGCCGTGCTGGACGAAGCGGCGCGCCAGGGCATGGCGCCGCCGCCCGCGGCGGGCTCGGCGCGTGCCTTGCCGGGCCGCGGCGTCGAGGCCGAGGTCGACGGCGCCACCATCGTGCTCGGCAACCGGCGCCTGATGGAAGAACTGGGCGTGCCGGCTTCCGGCGTCGATCGGCATGAGGCGGCCGGGCGCACCGTGTCCTGGCTGGTCGAGCGCCGCGACGGCGTATCCACCGTGCTGGGCCTGCTCGCCTTCGGCGACCGCATCAAGCCGGGCGCCCAGGCGGCGGTCGCGCGCCTGCGGGCGATCGGCATCGAACCGGTCCTGCTCAGCGGCGACAGCCTCGGGGCCGCGCGCACCGTGGCCCAGGAGCTCGGCATCGAGCGCGTGCATGCCGAGGTGCTGCCGGCCGACAAGGCGGACGTCATCGCCGCGCTGCGCCGCGACGGCCGCAAGGTGGCGATGGTCGGCGACGGCATCAACGACGCGCCGGCCCTGGCCGCGGCCGACGTCGGCATGGCGATGGCGACCGGCACCGACGTCGCCATGCACAGTGCCGGCGTGACCCTGATGCGCGGCGAGCCAGGCCTGGTGGCCGACGCCATCGCGGTGTCGCGCCGCACCTACCGCAAGATCCGCCAGAACCTGGGCTGGGCCTTCATCTATAACGTGATCGGCCTGCCGCTGGCCGCCTTCGGCCTGCTCGACCCGGTGCTGGCCGGCGCCGCCATGGCGCTCAGCTCGGTCAGCGTGGTCGCCAATGCGCTGCTGCTGCGGCGCTGGCCGCCGGCGCCGGCCGCCGCGCCCGAACCCGAACCCGAACCAGAACCCCTTTCAATCACCGGGGCCGCGAGGCCCCAAGCAACAGGAGAACACAGCATGTATGAATTGACCGTGGAGGGCATGAGCTGCAAGCATTGCGTGGGCCGCGTCACCCAATCGGTGCAGGCGGTCGACGCCGACGCCAGGGTGGCGATCGATCTCGACAAGGCCAGCGTGCGCATCGACAGCCGGGCCGACCTCGAGCGCATCGTCGCCGCCATCGATGGCGCCGGCTATCCGGTTACCGCGCGCGCCCTGGTGTAGGAGAAACTCTACCGAAGGTATCATTTATGGACGATAAGACATCAAATATCGTCCCCGGGCGGTGACAATTGCGCTATATTTTATTGAAACGACAATAAAGACAGGCGCCGCCCGGACAGCCCGGATACCACCTCGCTGTCCCCGCCGGATCCTCCACGGGGAGAGATATGCGACATGGCGTTCTAGCCGAACCGACCGACCTGGTCAGGCATCCGCCGAGCGCCGCCCAACTGCGCCACGTGGTCTGGGTGCTGGGTTTTCTTGCGCTCGTGTTCGCGCTGCTGGCGCCGGCGGCGCGGATTCCGCTGGCGCGGGCGCCTGAGTTCATTCCGATGTACGGCTCGGTGCTGATCGGCGCCAACCTCCTCACCGGCATCCTGCTGATCGGGCATGTCCATACCGGGCGCTCGCGCGCGCTCGGCATCCTGGTGCTGGGCTACCTGGTCACGGCGCTGATCGCCTCCGCCCACCTCTTGACCTTCCCCGGCCTGTTCGCCGACCAGGGTGTGCTCGGTGGGAACGACCAGACCACGCCCTGGCTGCACATCAGCTGGCATGCGCTGTTCCCGCTGTTCGTGCTCGGCTACGTATTCAGCGCGCGCGACACGACGCCCTTGCCGCCGCATTTCATGCGCATCGGCGCCTTGCTGATCCTGCTGCTGGTGGCGCTGCTGGTGCTGGTCTCGACCTCGGGGGCGCACTGGCTGCCGCCGCTGCTGGACGGCACCCGCACGCTGCCGCTGTACCACTGGCTGGCGGGCGCGGTGATGATCCTGTCGGTCGGGGTGCTGTGGGCCACGGTGCGCAAGCGGCCGCGCACGGTGCTCGACGTCTGGCTGGCGGTGGCGATGGCGGCCTGGGTGTTCGAAGTCGGGCTGTCCTGCGTGCTCAATGGCGGCATGTTCGACCTCGGCTTCTATGCCGGCCGCCTGTACGGGCTGGCCGCTTCGCTGTTCGTGCTGGGCGCGCTGGCGATCGACAATATCGCGCTGCATGCGCGCCTGCACGCGACCTTCGCCGAGATGATGGAAACCCGCGCCCACGCCCAGTGGCAAAGCCTGCTGGGGACCGTGCTGCGCCAGTTGCCGGATGGGGTCCTGATCGTCGACCGGGCCGGGCGCTGCGTGATGGCCAACGACCAGGCCCGGCGCATGGCCGAATGCTTCGCGCCGAGCGGCACCGGCGAGCGCGCGCCGCTCGGCGTGGCGGCGATGCTCGACCTGGTCCGCGATCCCATCGCGCGCGCGGTGGGCGGAGAGACCTTCCGCGATGCCCTGCTGGAGAGCAACCATGACGGCGTGCGGCGCTGCTACACGGTCAGCGGCGCGCCGCTGCGCGAGAGCGCGGCCGACCTGGCGGCGGCGGTGATCGTGCTGGACGATATCACCGAGCGTACCGAAGCCAGCGCCGCGCTGGCGCGCGCGCTGGACCAGACCCGCTACCTGGTCGAGAACACGCCGCTGGCCGTGATCGAATGGAACCGCGACCTCGTTGTGACCCTGTGGAACGGGCGCGCCGAAGAGCTGTTCGGCTGGCGGCAGGAAGAAGTGGTCGGCGTCCGCATCGATGCGCTGCCGCTGATCCACGAGAGCGACGCCGACCAGGTGGGCCTGATGATCCGGCGCCTGCTCGAGACGCCGACCCACCACGCCAAGTCGAGCAACCGCAACCTGACCCGCGACGGCCGCGAGCTGTGCTGCGAGTGGTACAACTCGGTGCTGGTGGACGAGACGGGCCAGATCCAGACCGTGTTCTCGCTGGTGCTGGACGTGACCGAGCGCGAGCAGGCGATGGACGGCCTGCGCGAGGCCGACCGGCGCAAGGACGTGTACATCGCCACCCTGGCGCACGAGTTGCGCAATCCGCTGGCGCCGATCGCGAATGCCGCTTCGCTCCTGCGCAGCAAGACGCTGGCGCCGGAGCGCATCGAGTGGATCGCGGCCATGGTCGGGCGCCAGACCGCCCAGATGGCGCGCCTGCTGGACGACCTGCTGGACGTGTCGCGCATCGGGCGCGGCAAGATCGAGCTGCGCCGCAGCCGGGTGGAACTCGGGCGCCTGATCCGCGATGCGCTGCAGGCCAGCATGCCGTTGATCGAGTCCGGCCGCCACCAGCTGGCGCTGCGCCTGATGGACGAGCCGCTGTGGACCGAGGCCGATCCGCTGCGCCTGACCCAGGTGTTCGCCAACCTGATCAACAACGCGGCCAAGTACACGCCGCCGGGCGGCGCGATCGAGATCGGGCTGCGCTCCGAGAACGGGGAAGCCGTGGCCTGGGTGGCCGACAATGGCGTGGGGCTGGACGCCAGCATGATCGAACGCGTGTTCGATCCCTTCGTCCAGGTGGGCAGCGCGCGCCACCTGGCCCAGGGCGGCCTGGGCATCGGGCTGTCGCTGGCCAAGGGCTTCGTCGAGCTGCATGGCGGCACCATCCGCGCCGACAGCGAGGGGCCGGGGCAGGGCGCGACCTTCATCGTGCGCCTGCCGCTGTGCGAGGCAGCCGAGGCGGAACCCGGCGCCGACAGCGACACCGGCGGCGGGGCCGTGGCCGGCATGCACATCCTGGTCGCCGACGACAACGTCGACGCCGCCGAGTCGCTGGCCTGGCTGCTGCGCTCCGAAGGCGCGACGGTGGAAGTCGCGCACGACGGCGCCCAGGCGCTGCGGCTGTACAACGAGCATTGCGCCGACATCGTGGTGCTCGACCTGGGCATGCCCGAGATGAGCGGGCTGGAAGTGGCGGCCATCCTGGCGACCAGGTGCCCGCGGCCGTACCTGGTCGCGGTCACGGGACGCGGCCGCCAGGAAGACCGCGCCGCGTCGCAGGCGGCCGGTTTCGACATCCACTGCACCAAGCCGGTCGCGCCGCAGCAGCTGATCGAGCAGCTGGGCGCGGTGGCGCAAGCACGTCATCAATGATGATGATGGCCCCCGCCGTCCTTCGCCCCGGGCTTGCGCGCGTCGAGCGCCTGGCCGGCCGGCGCCGGCGCCGGCCTGGCATCGGGCGCGCTGGTAGGCGCCGGCACGTCGCCGGTCCATTCGCGCGCGACGCTGCCGGCCGGGTGGCGATACCAGCCGGGATCGCGGTAGTCGCCGCGCGCCAGTCCCTCACGCACTTTGAGCACCGTGAACATGCCGCCCATCTCCAGGTTGCCGAACGGGCCGTCGCCGCTCATCATCGGCAGGGTGTTGGCGGGTAGCGGCATCTTCATGTCGCCCATCGAGCCGCCCTTGTCGCCCATCACCATATAGCCCGGCACCAGCTTGTTGATCTTCTCGGCCACGCCGCGGTGGTCGACCCCGATCAGGGTCGGCACGTCGTGGCCCATCGCGTTCATCGTGTGGTGCGATTTATGGCAATGGAAGGCCCAGTCGCCCGGCGCGTCGGCCACGAACTCGATCGCCCGCATCTGGCCGACGGCGACGTCGGTGGTCACCTCGGGCCAGCGCGCCGATTTCGGCACCCAGCCGCCGTCGGTGCCGGCCACCTCGAAGCGATGGCCGTGCAGGTGGATCGGGTGGTTCGTCATGGTGAGATTCCCGACCCGGATCCGCACCTTGTCGCCCAGTCGCGCGACCATCGGATCGAGGCCGGGGAACACGCGGCTGTTGATGGTCCACAGATTAAAATCGAGCATGGTGTTGGTCCGCGGGGTGTAGCTGCCCGGTTCGATGTCGTAGGACGACAGCAACATCACGTAGTCGCGGTCGACGGCGTGCTGGCGCGGATTCTTCGGATGCGTGACCCAGAAGCCCATCATCCCCATCGCCATCTGCTGCATCTCGTCGGCATGCGGGTGGTACATGAAGGTGCCGGCATGGCGCGCCACGAACTCGTAGACGAAGGTCTTGCCCGGCTGGATGCCGGGCTGGGTCAGGCCCGTCACGCCATCCATCCCGCACGGCAGCAGCTGGCCGTGCCAGTGCACGCTGGTGTGCTCGGGCAGCTTGTTGGTCACGAAGATGCGCACCCGGTCGCCCTCGACCACCTCGATGGTGGGGCCGGGGCTCTGGCCGTTATAGCCCCACAGGTTGGCCTGCATGCCGGGCGCCAGTTCGCGCACCACGGGTTCTGCCACCAGGTGGAATTCCTTGACGCCGTCCTTCATGCGCCAGGGCAGGGTCCAGCCGTTGAGCGTGACCACCGGGTTGTAGGGCCGGCCGCTGGGCGGCGCCAGTGGGGCGGCGGTGGCGGCGGACGAGTGCACCGGGGCTTCCGGCAGCGTCGCCGCGCCGGCCTTGCTCACCAGCGAGGCGCCCAGCATGGTCACGCCGGCGCCGGTCAGGAACGATCTGCGATTGGTCATTGTGCTTCCTTGTGTTCGTGGGCGTGGACATGCGTGGCGGAGGGTGAGGGGGGCAGGCGGCCGCCCAGGGCGGCTTCGAGGTCGGCCTCGGCCAGCCAGAAGTCCTTCAGGGCCTCGATGGCGGCGTGCACCGCGGCCGCCTGTTCGCGCGCGTCGGCCAGCAGCTCGAAGGGGCTGGCCAGCATGCCGTTGTAGCGCAGCAGGGTCTCCTCGGCGATCTTCTTGCGCAGCGGGATCACGTGGTCGCGGTAATGGCGCGCCACGTCGTGGCTGGCGCGGTAGCCGAGGTAGCCGGCGCGCGCCTCGCTGCGCGCATTCACCGCCGTCTCGGCGACCCGGCCCAGCGCCTGCATGTACAGGCCTTCGGCGCGCGCGACGCGGGCGCCGCCCCAGTCGAATAGCGGCAATTCGAGCGACACTTCGTAGCCTTCGCTGCGCGCCTCGCCAGTCTCGCTCTTGCTGGCATAGCCCAGGTCGAGCACATTGACCATGCGCGTGGTGCGCGTCAGGCCCAGGTCGGCGGCGGTGCCGGCGGCGTCCGCGCGCGCGGCGCGCACGTCCAGGCGCCGTTCGATCGCCAGGCGCTCAATGCCGCTGAGCGCGACCGCTTGCGCGGGCAGGTCGGGCAGGCGTTCGGGCAGGATGTAGCCGGCCTGGGCGCCCCACAGTCCCAGTTGGCGCGTCAGGCGTTCGCGCGCCGCGTCGCGCGCGCGGGCGGCGCGCAGCACGGCGGCGCCGGCTTCGGCATGGAAGCTGGACTCGCGCGCCAGGTCGAGCGCGCTGGCATTGCCGGCCAGGGTCATGCGCTCCATCAGCTCGCTGGAGGCGTCGGCCGCCGCGGCGACCTGGCGTGCATAGTCGAGCGCCTGGCCGGCGGCGACCGCCTCGATCCAGGCGCGGCGGGTGGCGATCGCATGGCGCTCGATGGCGGCGGCGACCTGCAAGGTCGCCTGCTCGTGGCGGCGCGCGGCCATGCGCTGGCGCAGCGGCATGGTGAGCAGGCCCGCCAGGTCGAGCGACACGCCGCGTTCGATCTCGACGCTGCCGCCGCCGCTCATGCGCGAGAAGCCGAACGACGGGTTGCGCAGGCGCGAGGCCTGGGCAAGGTCGGCCTGGGCGATGCCGGCGTCCCAGTACTGCGCCTGCAGGCCGGGGTGGTTCAGGATGGCGATGCGCACCGCGGCATCGAGGCTAAGGGGTTGCCTGACCAGGTCGTCGATCTCGGCGGCCAGGGCCCGGCGGTCGTCGTCGTTGCGCAGCAGGCGCGGTTCGACGCCGGCCAATGCGCGGGCCTGCCCGGCGCTGGCGTGCAGGGCGGTGTCAGGATTGGTGCTGGCGCAGCCGGCCAGCAGCAGCGTCGCGGCCGTGGCCAGCGCGCCGCGGTACATGCGTGGCGTGGGCATCAGTGATGGTCCCCGTGGCCGTGATGTTCATGGTGATCGTGCTTGGGCGCTTCCTTGGCCGCGGGCTTGGCATGGTGAGCATGACCGGCGTGGCCCGGTTGCCCGGCCACGGTGCGGTTGCTCTCCTGCCAGTTGCGGTCGGGCGTGGACGTGGTCGCGACCGGGGCGCGCTGCTCGTGGGCGGCCTGGTAGCGCGTCTCGGGGACGCTGGCGGCAGGATCGTCGGCCGTGCTCTGGGCGATGGCGGGCATGGCGGCCAGGCCGGCAGCCAGCAGGGCGGCCGCGCGCCATGGCGCGGCGGTGTGCATAAACATGGTTTCCTCGTTCGGATGAATGCGTCAGGGCCGCGCACGGGGCGCGGCGGCGGGCGGTTCAGGCGAGCGGGAAGCGGGGCGGTCGTTCGGGCAGTGCGAGGTCGACCGCGGGCAGGCGGCCGTCGGCGGTCACGGCAAGCGCGGAGTCCAGGAAGGGCGCAGGCGGCGCGATGCTTGACGCGGGCGCCATGGCGGCGCCCATGCAGCAGGCGGCGCAGGCGCTGCAACTGCCGTCGTGGCCCTCTTGTGCGACGTCGTTCGCCGCATCCTGCACATCGTGGCAAGGACTGCTGGCGGCATCATGCTGCGCGGGTGCGTGAGCCGCCTGCTGTCCCGCCTGCGGCGCATCGTGCGCGCACGCAAGCATGGCGGCCGATGCGATTCCCTGGAACGGGATCGCCAGCAGCATCAGCCATACGAACAGGAGACGGACGGAATGTTTCACGCGGCGATTCTAGCATGGCGCGCCGTCGGGCTGCGACGTTTGATACGATGCCCGAATACTTGCTGATGGAAAGGTCTTGCCCGCATGAGCGTCCGCAACCTGCAGTACCTGTTCGCGCCAAAGTCCGTGGCGCTGATCGGCGCTTCCGACCGTCCCGGCAGCATGGGCACGACCCTGCTCGACAACCTGCTGGGCGGCGGCTACAAGGGCAGGCTGTACGCGGTCAATCCCAAGTACGAGCGGCTGGGCGAGCTGGATTGCTACGCCAGCGTGGCCGACCTGCCCGAGGCGCCCGAGCTGGCCGTGATCTGCACGCCGCCGGCCACGGTCCCGCAGCTGGTGCGCCAGCTGGGTGAACGCGGCACGCGCGCGGCGGTGGTGCTCAGCAGCGGAATGGGGAAGGCCAATGCGGCCCGCGATGGCCGCGGCCGCAGCCTGCGCCAGGCCACGCTCGACGCCGCCCATCCCTATCTGCTGCGCCTGCTGGGACCGAACAGCGCCGGCCTGCTGGCGCCCGGCCTCGGCCTGAACGCGAGCGTGGCCCACAGCGGCGCGCTGCCGGGGCGGATCGCCTTCGTTTCGCAATCCGGCTCGCTGATGACCGCGGTACTGGACTGGGCGCGCACGCGCGGCATCGGCTTCTCGCACTTCATTTCGCTGGGCGATTCGAGCGACGTCGACCTGGGCGACGTGCTGGACTACCTCGCCAGCGATGGACAGGCCGGCGCCATCCTGCTGTACGTCGACCAGTTGCGCTATGCGCGCAAGTTCATGTCGGCCGCGCGCGCGGCGGCGCGCAGCAAGCCGGTGCTGGTGCTCAAGTCGCATGGCGGCGACGATGGCGTGCGCGCCGTGGCCAGCGAGAGCGGGGCGCTGGCCAGCGAGGACGATGTGTTCGACGCCGCGGTGCGGCGCGCCGGCATGCTGCGGGTCTACACCACCGAGCAGCTGTTCGCGGCGGTCGAGACCCTGGCCCATGCGCGGCCCTTGCACGGCGAGCGGCTGGCCATCGTCGGCAACGGCGCCGGGCCGGGCCGGCTGGCGCGCGACGCGCTGCGCCATGGCGGCGGTACGGCGGCCACCCTGTCGCCCGAGTCGAGCGCGCAACTGGCGGCGCTGCTTCCCGGCACCGGCTCCGGCGCCGGCGCGTCGAATCCGGTCGACCTGGGCGGCGGCGCGCCGCCCGAACGCTACGCCGCCGCGCTCGAGGTCCTGCTCAGGGATCCGCAGGTGGACGCGGTGCTGGTCGTGCATGCGCCTACCGCCACCGTTGACAGCCGCGAGGTGGCGAACGCCATCGCGCCGCTGGCGAAGGCCGCCTCGCGTCCGCTGCTGTCGTGCTGGCTGGGCGGGGCATCGGTGCTCGAGGCGCGCACCATTGCCGCCAATGCGCGCATGCCGACCTACCGTACTCCCGAGGATGGCGTGGCCGGCTTCCTGCAACTGGTGCAGTACCGGCGCAACCAGAACCTCCTGATGGAAGTGCCGCCCTCGATGGCCGGCTATATGGCGCCCGACCGCAGCGCGGCGCGGGCGCTGGTGCGCGAGGCGATCCAGGCCAAGCGCCTGCTGCTGTCGGACCCCGAGACCAAGGCCATCCTGCGCGCCTACGGCCTGGCCCTGGTCGAGACCCGCGCCGCGCCCGACATCGAGGCCGCGGTGGCGGCGGCGCGCGCCATCGGCTATCCGGTCGCGGTCAAGATCCTCACGCCCGACGTGATGCACAAGTCGGACTTCGGCGGCGTGACCCTCGATCTCGATTCCGACGAAGCGGTGCGCGCCGCCGCCCAGCGGATGCGAAAGCGCCTCGACGAACTGTTCCCGCAGGCGCGCTTCGATGGCTTTTCGGTGCAGGCCATGTGCCGCCGCGCCCATGGCCACGAGCTGATCGTCGGCGCCGCCACCGATCCGGTATTCGGGCCGGTGCTGGTATTCGGCCAGGGCGGGGTGGCGGTGGAGGTGACCGACGACCATGCGGTGGCGCTGCCGCCGCTGAACCTGGTGCTGGCGCGCGACCTGGTCGACCGCACGCGGGTGGCGCGCCTGCTGGCCGGCTACCGCAACCGGCCGCCGGCCAACCTCGATGCGATCCTGGCGGTGCTGATCCAGGTTTCCAGGCTGGTGTCCGACATCCCCGAGATCGTCGAACTCGATATCAATCCGCTGCTGGCCGACAGCCACGGCGCGACCGTGCTCGATGCGCGCATGCGGCTGGCGCTGGCCGACCGCTCGGGCAGCACGCTCGACCGCCTGGCGATCCGCCCCTATCCGCGCGAGCTGGAGGAAACCATCGCCTGGAATGGCGCGCCGCTGCTGCTGCGCCCGATCCGGCCCGAGGACGGCCCGGCCCACCTGGCCTTCTTCGATGCGCTCACGCCGGACGACATCCGCTACCGCATGTTCGTGCGCATCCGCGAGCTGCAGCCGTCGCAGCTGGCGCGCTTCACCCAGATCGACTACGACCGCGAGATGGCCTTCATCGCCACCCGCAGGAATGCCGACGGCGTGAACGAGACGCTGGCGGTGGGCAGGGTAGTGGCCGACCCGGACAATACCAGCGCCGAATTCGCCGTCACCGTGCGCTCCGACCTGAAGGGAATGGGGCTGGGACGCATCATGATGGAAAAGCTGATCGGCTACTGCCGCGCACGCGGCACCGGCGAGATCGTGGGCGAGGCGCTGCCGCAGAATTCGCGCATCGTGGCGATGGTGAAGAAACTGGGCTTCGAGGTGACGGTCGACGGCGAGGAAGGCACCCGCAAAATGCGGCTTGCATTACGTTGAGGTTTTTACACTTTTCGTGACATTCGGAGGATTTTTCGTGTGGCCGCGATGGTATCGTAGCGCCCTGTTTCAGCACGATCATTCGCCCTGTCACGTCGTGACGATCCGCCAACGCTGTCGCACCACCAACACGTACCACCACGATGTCACGTCTCGGTCTTCTTTTCTGCGCTCCCTACGCCCTGTTCATCGCGGCCTGTTTTGGCATCGTCGCGCTGGGCAAGGCCGATTACCAGTCGCAGTTCACGTACCTGGAGCTGCCGATCGCGGCCCAGCTGGCGTTTGCACACTGGCTGGGCCTGGACCGGGCGCTGGCGGTGATCTCGTGGCCGGACGCGTATGGCCTGTTCATGACGCCGGCGTTCATCCTGCTGTATGCCGTCGGCGCGGCGCTCGAACGTGGCCTGGACCGCCGGCGCGACCTGGCGGGGGCGATCGACTGATCTAGATGACGCGGCGCGGGGCTGCGGTCAGCGGATCGCCGCTGTTTGGCGTTCCGGTCGGCTCGATCAGCAGGATATGGGCTTCGCCGATCGCCCGCGGACGGTGGCGCAAGCCGCGCGGCACGACATACAGCTGGCCCGGAGCCAGACTCACGGTAGGGCTGCCGTCCAGGTCGATCTCCAGCTGGCCTTGCAGGACCAAAAAGAAATCGTCGCTGTCCTCATGGACGTGCCAGTGGTACTGGCCGCGCAGCTTTGCCACCATGACGTCGTGGCCGTTGAACAGTGCGACGGTGCGCGGTTGCCAGGCCTCGTCGAAGGTGGCGAGTTTTTCGTTCAGGGCTATCGATGTCTGCATGGGCGTGCTTCCTTGAAGTCAAAGCGCCATTCTTGCCTGTCGACGCACAGCGGTCTTGTACAATTGTTGCATGCGCAAAGATTCCCGTCCGCCGGTCAACCAGGCCACCTTCGGCGCGCTTGCCGCCGGCGTCACGCTGGTGCAGGCCGACTTTTCCGACCACGCTTTCGAACGGCATGCGCACGATTGCTTCGTGGTCGGCGCCACGGGGCATGGCGTCCAGCGGTTTCGCTGCAAGGGCAGGCAGTACGACAGCCTGGCCGGCGACCTGGTGCTGTTCAACCCGGAAGACGACCATGATGGCCGGCCCGGAACGGCCGACGGTTTCGGGTATACGAGCTGGTATGTCCCCACTGAATTGATGACCGATAGCGTGGCGCCCGACGGTGGGCCGGCGCGCAGCCGCTACTTTGCCCGCCCTCATGTGAGCGACCCGCGGCTGGCCGCGCGCTTCAAGCTGCTGTCAGCCGGCCTGGCCCCGGTGCGAGGGGAGCGCCTGAGGACTGAATCGTCGATGCGTGCATTCCTGGGCACGCTACTGCAGCGGCACGCAGAGCGGCCACTGGCCGCAGCCAGCGATCCTGCGGATGCCGGCGCGGCGGCGTTGGCCCGGGCCAGGGAATATCTGCGAACCTGCTATGCGGACGACCTCACGGTATCCGATCTCGCCGCCGCGAGCGGCCTGTCGCGCGCGCACCTGACGCGCGCATTCAGCGCCAGGTATCACATCTCTCCGCACGTCTACCTGAACGCGGTACGCATCATGGAGGCGCAGGCGCGGATCCGGCGCGGCATGCCGCTCGCCATGGTTGCGCTCGAATGCGGATTCGCGGACCAGAGTCACCTGAGCCGGCGTTTCAAGGGCAGTGTGGGCGTGACGCCGTCGGCGTGGAACCGCATGAGCCGTGCGGCCGTTCGCGCCGCTGGCCCGCTGGCGGCAATGCAGTAGAATCGTCGGCTTTTTGGATACCCGCCATGCTAGAGCATGCAAACGGCCTCGCGGTCACGCTCGACGCCACCCCTGACTATCGCGACGCCAACACCGTCATCCAGGGCCTGATCGATTTCAACGCTGCCCACGCGGACGGCGCGGCGCCGCAGGAGCTGCTGGTCACGCTACGCGACGTCGCGGGCAAGGTGGTCGGTGGCCTGTCAGGCGACACCTGGGTCGGCTGGCTGCAGGTACATGCGCTGTGGGTCGCCGACGACGTGCGTGGCCGGGGCATGGGCCGTGCCCTGATGCTGGAGGCCGAAAGCGAAGCCATGCGCCGCGGCTGCACCCAGGCATTTCTCGAAACGCTCAGCTTCCAGGCGCCCGCGTTCTACGAAAAGCTCGGCTATACGGTCTTCAGCCGTCTCGACGGTTTCCCGCCTGGCGGCGCGCGCTACGCGATGCGCAAGACACTCGCGACGGTGCACGACCGGCCATGACGCCGGCGTTCAGTAGCGCATTTCGGCGATAAGCTTGCCGGCCGCATCGAGGCAGGCCACGGGCGCTGTCGAGGCGAGATAGGCCGATACTGCCTGGGACTGCGAGACTGTCGCGGGCAGCGCTTGTTGGGCCCGGCCGACATGCTGGTCCAGGTTGTCGAAATCGAAGTCCTCGAGGAAGGCTTGCGATTGCGTGGTTCCTCCGTTGAGGTGACTCGCAAACGCCCTGGGGTTATCGAACTTCCTGACCACGGAAGCGAATTCCATCGCCTGCCCGCCGTAGCCGCGCATCGCTTCGTCGAAGGCCCTGGGATCCCGGCGCATCGCCTCGCCGATCTCCTGCATGCGTTCCTTGATCGTCTTCGCCTGGGCTTGCTTGCCGGCCTGCAGGCCGCCGAACCCGCCCATCCCCTTGAGCAGCGAAAACACCGTCTGGCACTGCTGCAAGCCTTCCCGGTTCGCATGGATGTGGCGCGCCAGGCGCCAGCCATAGGGCTCCGCCGGCGCCTGCTTCGCTGCGATCCATTGCCCGGTGCACGCTCCCCTGTTGGGCCCCTCGCTGACGATCGTGCCGTTGCAGCGGGTTTCTGCTGCCTGCGCCGTCGCGGCCATGTAGGCGGCCGCTAGCAGGACCGTGAGGACGGTTGGGGCGGTGCGCTGACGGCGGTTCATCGGGCGCAACCCTTCAGCACCAGCGACACCTGGTCCGGATTCGCCTGCGCCTTCTGCGCCTGGGCGATGCGCTCCAGCCCGTCCCTGATGCAGTCGTTGTAGGCGCTGCTAGCGCCAGGCGCCGCGCCGGCGCCGCCCAGCACGCCCATGCGGCGCGCTTCTTCGCGGCCGTCGGCCATGATCTGCATGCCCATCATGGCGGTCTCGATGCCGGTCCTGACGGCGCTGTCGTACAGTTTCGTGTCCGGGCGCACCGTCAGGCAGCGCTGCGATTTTTCGTCGAAGAAGGCGCACACCGTCTGGCCCTTGCCCTTTTCGAGGCGGCTGGCCGCGGCCGCGCTGGCGCGGGCCGACATGCAGGCATCCGAATTCGGGTCCTCCAGCGCGCCGCAGGCGGCCCTGGCGCTGGCGCCCCCCGCCAGCAGCAGCGCGGCAACTATGGCGCGCAGGCCCGGCCTCATGGCGCACCGCCCGCCGGGGCGGCGCTGGCATAGGTGGTCGACGCGATCTGCGACCAGCCCAGCGTCACCTTGGCCGCATCCGCGGTGACGAAGGCGCCGCTGTCGTACACGGCGCGCATGACGCTGCCCTGGCTCGCATAGCGGGGCGTCTTGCCCAGCGATGTCGAAACGCCCTCGACGATGCGGTTGAAGTCCTCCGGCCTGGCGGCCAGGATCCGGAACGCGGCGACGACCGATTCGCTCTTCGGATCGAAGTTGAACACCGCGGCGCTGGCCGCGTCGTCGCCGGCCACCGGCCCATAGGCCTCGGCCGTCGCGTTGGCGTCGATGCGCTTCCAGCCGATGAAGCCGTTTTCGCGGTACAGGTCGCGCTTGCTTAGGCTGGACGGATGCTTGCCGAAGAAGATTTCGGGATGGACGGCGTCCGTCAGCGCATAGGCCTCTTTGCCACCGCCGATGCCGATTTGCGCCATCGCCTTGCTGGTGAAGCCGCTGAGGGTGCCGCTGACCGAACCGGCGATGCCGTTCTGCACGCCGGCCTTGCCCGCTTCGACGATCCCGGCCGCGCCGCCCATGCCGAGCGGCATCTGGGCCTGGCGCGCGGACTGGGTTGGCACGGCAGGACTGCCGGTCGCGCCGGCCAGGATGCCGTCCATGGCGGCGCCCGACAGCACGCTGCCCAGACCGTCGCTGCCGGCGAAGATGCCGGCCATGCCGCGGTCGACCATGACTCCGCCGGCCGCCTCGCGCGCCGCTTCCTTCCAGTCGATCAGGGGGCCGCTGGCCTTGCGGTAGATCTGCGCGTTCTGCATCAGGAAGCCTTGCTCGGCCATGTTCCAGCCGGCCAGCACGCGCGCCTTGGCCTCCTTGTCCAGGCCGGCGGTCTGGGCTTCGATCGCCGTCATGAACTTGCTGCGCTCGGCCTCCAGGTCGACCGGCTTGTCGGCGCCGAGCAGGCTGTCGCCGACTTTCGAGGTCGCCTGGTTGGCGACGTTCATCACGCCGTTGAGCAGGCCCATCAGTTGGGCATGGGCGGACGTGGACACTCCTGCCAGCGTCGTCGCGGCGAGGACCAGGGTCAGGCGGGTGTAGCGTGTCAAGCGGGTCTCCAAAGAATTGCGGCGACCCGCGCACGAATCACCGAGAAAGTTGCATTGTGGACATATTATAGGTATCCGAGCAAGAATCCGGGATTGATTTTCCGGAAATAAAAGTCGCTGTTGCTGATTCGCAACTAGAAAATCGCGATAGCTGCTGGATCGGAAGACGATACCCGCCGAGCCGAGCAAGGACTTTCAGCGCCGGAACCGCACATCCTCGCTGACCACCTTCGCATCGCCCTTCGGTTTCTTGGGCTTCTTCGGCTTTTTGACGATCTGCCCCTTGGCATCGGTCAGCGGCACCCGGTGGTCAGGCGCGAAACCCGGTTCCTCGACCCGTTCCAGGGTCTGCCGGGTCAGCACCTCGATTGCGGCCAGCTGCTCGACTTCGTCGGCGCACACCAGCGACACCGCTTCGCCGGTCGCGCCGGCGCGGCCGGTGCGACCGGTGCGGTGCACATAGTCCTCGGCCACGATCGGCAGGTCGACGTTGATCACCGCCGGCAGGTCGTCGATGTCGATGCCGCGCGCGGCGACGTCGGTCGCCACCAGCACCCGTACTTCGCCCGCCTTGAAGCGTTCCAGCGCGCGCAGGCGCGCCGGTTGCGGCTTGTCGCCGTGGATCGAGTCGGCCGTGATGCGCTTGGCTTCGAGCAGCGCCACCAGTTCGTCGACGCCCTTGCGGGTGCGCGCGAAGGCCAGCACCTGGGTCCAGTCGTGGCGCTTCAGCAGGTGCACGAACAGCTCGGGCTTGCGTTTCTTGTCGACCGTGACGATCCATTGCTTCACCGCCGCCACGGTGGTGTTGCGCGGCGTGGCCTCGATGCGCACCGGGTCGCGCAGCATCTGGTTCGACAGTGCGCGGATCGGGTCCGAGAAAGTGGCCGAGAACAGCAGGGTCTGGCGTTTCTTGGGCAACAGCTTCATGATGCCGTCCAGCTCGCGCGCGAAACCCAGGTCGAGCATGCGGTCGGCCTCGTCCAGCACCAGGGTCTTGACTTCGTTGAAGCGCACCGCGTTCTGGCGCTGCAGGTCGAGCAGGCG
The DNA here is from genome assembly GCF_030770395.1 of Telluria beijingensis. Taxonomy (GTDB): domain Bacteria; phylum Pseudomonadota; class Gammaproteobacteria; order Burkholderiales; family Burkholderiaceae_D; genus Telluria; species Telluria beijingensis. The sequence goes on from NZ_CP132480.1 coordinate 5,524,437, forward strand.
GCCCGGGGTGGCGACCAGCACGTCTACTCCTTTACGCAGCGCCATCATCTGCGGATTGATGCTCACGCCGCCATAGGCCACCATGGTGCGCAGCGGCAGGCCTTCGGCATAGGTGCGTACGCTTTCGTGCAACTGCTCGGCCAGTTCGCGGGTCGGCACCAGGATCAGGGCGCGCGCCGCGTTCGGACTCACGGCGCCGCTCCTGGCCAGGCGCTGCAGGATCGGCAGGGTGAAGCCGGCGGTCTTGCCGGTGCCGGTGTGGGCGGCAGCCATCACGTCGTGTCCGGCCAGCACGGCGGGAATCGCCTGCTCCTGGACGGCGGTGGGGGTGTGGTAGGCGAGGGCGTCGAGGGTGCGGACGATCTGGTCGATCAGGCCGAGGGATGCGAACGACATGGGGTACGAAACCTTGAGACGAAAAATGAACAGGCCGTAGTCTAACCTGCCGGGGCCGGCAAGGCGATATCACCGTGGGCGGCAGGCGGGCCGCCGGGGCCGGGACTAGGCTGGCTGGACGGCGATCGACAGGTCGGCGATCGGCTTCACCGGTTCATTATGTTCGCGGCAACCGCCCAGCAGCAGGCAGGTCATGGTCAGCGCGGCGGCGAGCATTCGGCGTGGTTGCATGATGGGTCCTCCAGTGGTGGAAACCCATCATACGCCGGTCGCGCCAGCCACGGCGCGCGACCCGGTGTCGAGCTTAGAAGCTGTAGGAAACGCTGGCGCGCAGCACCGGGAAGAATTTATGGTCCGACAGTTCCTCGCTCAGGCGCGCTTCTTCGGCGGCGACGTCGCTGGCCAGCACGGTGCAGGTCACGCGCGAGCTGGTGCAGCCGCGGCTGACCAGGTTCACCTTGGCGTTGCCGTGATAGAAGGCGCCCAGGTCGGCGCTGAAGTTCCAGCGCTTGTTCGGGGTGAGGGCATTGCCCCAGCCGATGCCGATATATGGCGCGGCCTTCTGGAAATCGACCTTGGCGTCGAGCGTGCCGACGTCGGACGGCAGGTAGCGGCGCCCGTTGATGTGGTAGAAGCCATCGCCCTCGGCGCGGCCGCGGCCGGTGATTTCATTGCCGTTGTAGACCACGCCGCCGGTCAGGCGGAACGGGCTGTTGGCGATCACGTACCAGTCGAACAGGGCGTCGACGGTCTGCAGCCTGGCGTCGGCGTCGTACGAGATGCCGCCCGTATGCCGGGTGCCGTCGTGCTTGTAGTAATTGACGCCGAAGCGGCCGTTGAGGTCGCTTTCCATCGGGACCACCAGGTGGACGCCGGCGCCGGTGGTGCCGAGCGAGCCGGTGACGGCGACGCCGACCTCGGCGTGGGCGGAAGCGGCGGCCAGGGCGGCAGCCAGCGCGAGGACGATGCGTGTCGGGACCATTACTACAACCTTTCTGCTCAGAAAGGCGAAATTGTAGCCCGTAAGTACCAGGGCGAGCATGTCGCAAAATTGTAATCAATCGTAGAAAGCCACACTCCCGGCAATGGCTTCCGGACCGCTGCGGACCGGTTTCGTCGGCCCAGTTTCGCGTTCGTCGCATAATGCTGTCTTGCAAGGAATGGACTGCCTATGCTGGCCCCATTCCCAACGATCGAAAGACAACCATGCTCTCCAGTTCATTTCACCTGTTCCGCCTGCTGCTGGCCTGGCTGGCGGTCTATATCGCCCTGTGCATCACGCTGACTGAGACCTGGCTCAGACACATCGACATCGACCTCGGCGCCGCCGGACCGCTGTTCGGCTTCGCCCTGTGCGGCTGGGTGCTGCTCGAAGTGTTCTCGCATATGCGCCGGGTGCGCCTGGTGGCGGGCCGTGTCGACGCCACTACCCTGTCGAACCGCCAGCGGCGCCAGATCGAGATCCCGTTCGAGGCCGGCGAGGCCTTCGACATGATCGACGCCGCGATCCGCGAACTGCCCGGCGCCACCGTGGTCGACAGCGCGCGCGACAGCCTGCAGGTGCGGGCCAAGGTCGCGCGCATCGACCCCTATGGCAAGCCGGCGGCGCAGTTGTGGGGCATGGAGGGCTTCGGCGCCCGCCGCAACCAGATCCTGGCGACGGTGACGCCGAACGGCGACGTGGCCGGCAGCGTAACCCTGATCTGCGAGCCGGAAGCCGCGGCCTGGACTGACTGGTTCCTGGTCGACCACGGCACCAACCTGGAAAATGCCGAAGCCGTGGTGCGCGCCATCACGCGCCGCATCGCCGAACGCCGCCGGCAAGAGGCGGCCCAGGTGCGCGAGAGCGCGACCGAGAAGGAGCTCACCGTGGCGCGCCTGAACCTGCTGCACGCCCAGGTCGAGCCGCACTTTTTGTATAACACGCTGGCCAGCGCCCAGGTGCTCACCCGCAGCGACCCGGCGCGCGCCGACGCCATGCTGGGCAACCTGATCCAGTACCTGCGCCACTCGCTGCCGCGCACCGAGGATGCGCCATCGACCTTGGGCGAGGAACTGGAGCGGGCCAGGGCCTACCTCGACATCCTGGCCATCCGCATGGGCCCGCGGCTGGCGCTGCAGGTCGACGTGCCCGATGAATTGCGCAAGCTGGTGTTCCCGCCGATGATGCTGCAGACGCTGGTCGAGAACGCGATCAAGCACGGGCTGGAGCCGAAGCCGGGCGGCGGCACGGTATGGATCCTGGCGCGGCCGGTCGATGGCGTCGTGGCCGTGACCGTGGCCGACGACGGCCGAGGATTCTCGGCCGAAGGCGGCGGCACCGGCATCGGCCTGCGCAATGTGCGCGAACGCCTGCGCCTGGCCTATGGCAATGCGGCCAGCTTCGCCATCGTCGCCAACTTCCCGAGCGGGGTCGCGGCGACCATCACGGTGCCGCTGGCGCTGGAAGGAGGCCATCATGCTCGATAAGACCATCACCTGCGTGGTTGCCGAAGACGAGGCGCTGCTGCGCGACGAACTGGTCAAGCTGCTGGTCGAGGCCTGGCCCGGGCTCGAGGTCGCCGCCGTGTGCGAGGATGGCGGCAGCGCGCTCGAGGCCATCGAGACCCACCGTCCCGACATCGCCTTCCTCGACATCCGCATGCCGGGCCTGTCCGGCCTCGAGGTGGCGTCGAACATGCTGGCGGCTGGCCTGCGCACCGAGGTGGTGTTCGTGACGGCCTACGACCAGTACGCCCTCGACGCTTTCGACCGCGGCGCGGTCGACTACCTGCTCAAGCCGGTGTCGCGCGAGCGGCTGGCGGCGACCGTGACCCGGGTGCGCGAGCGCCTGGCGCGCGGCGGCGGCGATGCTGCCCAGCTGGCCGAATTGCTGGCGCGGCTGCAGGTGGTCGCGCCGCCCGCGCCGCGCGCGCAGCCGCTGGTGTGGCTGACGGCCAGCCGCGGCAACGAGACACGGCTGATCCTGGTCGACGACGTGGCCTATTTCCAGGCCGATTCCAAGTACACGGTGGTGATGACGGCCGAGGGAGAGTCGCTGCTGCGCAAGCCGATCCGCGACCTGCTGGAAGTGCTCGACCCGACCATGTTCAAGCAGGTGCACCGCTCGACCATCGTCAACCTGCGGGCGGTGGCGGGCGTGGCGCGCGACGAGAGTGGACGCGGCACGATCCGCTTGAAGAACCGGCCCGAGACCCTGACTGTCAGTCAGTCCTTCATGGGCCTGTTCCGTAATATGTAGTCAAGAATATAGGCGAGCGCTACATCATTCACGCTACCATAGTAAAATCGACACTGTCCGAGGGCCTGGCGTGTTTGCCGGGCAGGGCATCGTGAAGGAGGCAACTTGCGTAGCGATATCGTGATCGTGGGGGGCGGCGCCGGTGGACTGGAGCTGGCCTGCAAACTGGGCCGCAAGCTCGGCCCATCCAAGGTGACGCTGGTCGACAGCCGCCTTTATCATATCTGGAAACCGTCGCTGCACGAGGTCGCGGCGGGCACCCTGGACATCCACCAGGAAGGTTTGTCGTATGCCATGCTGGCGCACGACAATGGATTCAATTTCGTGCTCGGCCCGATGACCGGGCTGGACGCCGCCGGCCAGGCGATCGAGATCGGCGCGGTGCGCGCCGCCAGCGACAACGAAGAAGTGCTGCCGGTGCGGCGCCTCGGCTACGGTTCGCTGGTGATGGCGATCGGCAGCACCTCGAATTATTTCGGCGTGCCTGGCGCGCAGGAGCACTCGATCTCGCTGAATGCTACCGAAGACGCCGAGCGCTTCCGCCTGCGCATGCTGCGCCTGATGCTGGCGGTCGAGCAGCAGCGCGAAGAGGGCAAGGAAACGGGCCTGGACGTGGTCATCATCGGCGGCGGCGCCACCGGCGTCGAGCTGGCCGCCGAGCTGCGCGAGGCCTCGGGGGCGTATGCGCGCTACGGTTTCGCGCGCATGGACGTCAAGCGCGACGTGCGCATCACGATCCTCGAAGGCGCGCCGCGCATCCTGGCGCCGCTGCCCGAACGGGTGTCGAACGCGGCGCGCGACCTGCTCGACAAGCGCGGCATCAAGGTCGTGGCCGACTGCCGGGTGACGGCGATCGAGGCCGACAAGGTCATCGACGGCAAGGGCAATGTGTATCCGGCCGACCTGTGCGTGTGGGCCGCCGGCATTCGCGCGCCCGAGCTGCTGGGCACCCTCGGCCTGCCGACGTCCAAGGGCGGCGGGCTGGACGTCGACGCCCACCTGCGGGTGAAAGGCGCGGCGAACATCTGGGCGCTGGGCGATTGCGCGGTCTGCATCGACGGCAAGGGCGCTCCGGTCCCGCCGCGGGCCCAGGCCGCGCACCAGCAGGCCGATTACCTGGTCACTACCTTGCTGCGCCTCGACAAGGGCCAGGCGCCGCAGGATGCGCCGTATGAATACCGCGACTACGGTTCGCTGGTGTCGGTGGGGCAGAGCACCAGCGTGGGCAGCCTGATGGGCTCCTTGCGCGGGGCGAGCTGGTTCGTGCAGGGCGCGGTGGCGCGCTCGATGTACGCCAGCCTGCACCTGATGCATCACCGGGCGGTGATGGGGATTACCCGCACCGCCTTGCTGGCGGTGGCGCGGTTCCTGATCCGGCGTAGTACGCCGCTGGTCAAGCTGCATTGAGTGCCAGCTACGTCGTTCCCGCGCAGGCGGGAACCCAAGTTTTTGTATTCGACACCTACAGAACTTCAGGTGGCGACCCGACGTACTTGGGTTCCCGCCTGCGCGGGAACGGCGTTTCGACGTGAGCGGTGGGTGTGTCGGTCGCCGATTTACCTGGCGTTCAAGCCACCATTTGTAGCGGCAAGGTCATCTGCAAAATGGCGCCCCCGGTCTCGCTGCGTCCCAGCGTGAGGTTCCCGCCCAGGTGACGCGCCCGCTCGCGCAGCAGGCGCAGGCCGCGGCAGCCGGCCGGGGCGCGCGCCAGCGCGTCGTCGCACGGCCCCACGCCATCGTCGCGCACGGTCAGCATCGCCATCTCGCCGTCGTCGTCCAGAATCACGTCCACCCGCGTCGCCCGCGCATGGGCCGCGGCATTGCGCAAGCCTTCCTCGGCGCAGCGCAGCAGCAGCACGCCGTGCTCGCGCGACCAGGCGCCGTCGTCTTCCGGCAGGCTGGCGCGGGCCTGGATGCCGCGCTCGGCGCCAAAGGCCGGCACCAGTTCGGCCAGCGCGGCGCGCAGGCCCAGGAACTCGAGCTTGTCGTTCCACAGTTCGAGCTGCATCTTGCGGTTGGTCTCGATGATGCCGGCCAGCAGGGTCTTCATTTGCGCCGCGCGTTCGCGCGCCTTGCCGTCGGCCGGCAGGTTCTGGGTCAGCAGGGCAAGATGCATGGTCAGGGCCGTCATCGACGAGCCCAGGCTGTCGTGCAACTGGCGCGCCAGCTGGCGCCGTTCCTGGTCCCAGCCGTCGGCCAGCCAGGCCAGCATGTCGGTGAGTTCGGCGGTGCGCGCCGCGACCTGGCGCTCGATCTCCTGGTCGGGATGCGATGGGTCCGGTTCGGTCATCGTAGGCTCTGTTAAATGTTTCCCAAATCATACAACAGTTGGCAATCCGGCGGCGCGCGCCCGGCGTGGAAAGCACAGCGTGCGCTTCCGTACAGTCCGCACGGTCGCGGCGGCGCATGCTGTGGACGTGGCCAACGAGCCCACCATTACAGACAATCATCGGGGGTATTACCATGAGCAAGAATGACAAGCAACAAGACGCGATCGCGCTCCTGACCAGCCAGCACGACGAGGTCAAGGGGTTGTTCAAGCAGTTCGACGAACTGGGCGAGCGCGCCACCACCAGCAAGAAAAAGCTGGCCAACGAGATCTGCGAACAGCTGATCATGCACACGCAGATCGAGGAAGAGATCTTCTATCCGGCGCTGCGCGCGGTATCGAAGGAGATGGAAGACATGCTCGACGAAGCCGTGGTCGAACACGCGTCGGCCAAGGACCTGATCTCCCAGATCAAGGAAATGGAACCGGGCGACGACCTGTACGACGCCAAGGTGACCGTGCTGGGCGAGTACATCGAGCACCACGTCGAGGAAGAAGAGGAAGAGATGTTCCCGAAAGTGAAAAAGCTCAAGCTCGACCTCGACGCCCTGGGCGCCGAGATGGCGGCGCGGCGCGACGAATTGCTGGCCACGGCCTGAGGCCGCGCGTCTTTCTCAGGCGGCGGCAGTGCCGGCCGGCGCCGCCGCCAGCGCGTCGAGCAGGCGGTCGATCGCCACCGGCTTGACCAGGTGCTGGTCGAAGCCGGCCTCCATCACGCGCTGCTGGTCTTCCGGCAGGCCATAGCCGGTCACGGCGATCAGGCGGATCGCGCGGGTGGCCGGGTCGGCGCGCAGGCGCCGCGCCACTTCGTAGCCGTCGATGCCCGGCAGGCCGATGTCGACCAGGGCGGCATCCGGCTTGCAGGCCTGGGCCTGGCTCACGCCCTGCAGGCCGTCGCCGGCCTGGTAGACCGGGTGGCCGTGGGCGGCCAGCACGGTCGCCATCATCTCGCGCCCGTCTTCATTGTCTTCGATCAGCAGCACCGAAGGCTTGCCGGTTTCCACCAGCGGCGCCAGCGCCGGCTCGCAGGGAGAATCGGCCTCGAGCGGCCACGCGCCGGGCAGGCGCAGCGTGAAGCTCGAACCGAGGCCGGCGCCGGGGCTGTCGGCGGCCACGCTGCCGCCATGCAGCTCGGCCAGGCGCCGCACGAGCGACAGGCCGATCCCCAGCCCGCCCTGCGAGCGGTCGATCGAGATCGCGCCCTGCACGAACACGTCGAATACCTGGGGCAGCAGTTCGGACGGAATTCCGACGCCCGAATCGCGCACCGTGAACACGACCTCGTTCCCCACCTGGGACAGGGCGAGGTCGATGCTGCCGCCGCTTGGCGTGTACTTGAGCGCATTGTCGAGCAGGTTGGAGACGATCTGCTCCAGCCGGGTCGGGTCGCCGTCGACCCAGCCCGGGGCCAGGTCGACCCCGAAGCGGTAGCCGGCCGTGCGGCCGGTGGCGCGGAAGGTCTCCAGGCAGCTGTTCACCAGCCGCGCCAGGTCCGTCGGTTGCCGTTCGAGCAGGATCTTGCCCGACATCGCGCGCGACAGGTCGAGCAGGTCGTCGACGATGCGCGACAGGTGCTGGCTCTGGCGCTGGATGATGGCGCGGGCGCGCGACACCGTCTCGGGCGCGGCGCCGGCCAGGCCGATCAGGCTCGAGGCGCTGGTGATCGCGGACAGCGGATTGCGCAGCTCGTGGCCCAGCATGGCCAGGAATTCGTCCTTGGCGTGGCTCTTGCGCTCGGCCGCGCGCCGCTCTTCCATTTCGCGCACCAGGCGGCGGTTGGTGGCGGTCAGCTCCTGCGCGTGCTGCGACAGCTTCTCGGCCTGGCGCTTGAGTTCCTCGTTCTTCATGGCCAGGGTGACGAATACCGATACCTTGGCATGCAGGATCTGCGGGATGACCGGGGTGAACAGGAAGTCCGCGGCGCCGCGCTGATAGGCCTTGAGGCGGTCGATCTCGTCGGCCAGGAAGGCGGTGACGAAGATGATCGGGATGTCGGCCGAACGCGGGCGCTGGTGGATCGCCTCGGCGGTCTCGAAGCCGTCCATGCCGGGCATGTTCACATCGAGCAGGATGACGGCGAAGTCGTGCAGCAGCACCTGGCGCAGCGCGTCCTGGCCGGAGCGCGCCGACAGCACGGTGTAGTTGCCCTCGTCGGCGCGCCCGTCGAGCAGGCTCGTGAGGGCCAGCAGGCTGGCGGGGTCGTCGTTGACCACCAGGATCTTGGGTTTATCGCTATTCGCCACGATGGAATCCGTCAACATTGCCGTGCTTGCCCGACCGATAGAGGTTGAATCCTGGTTTACTATTCAGTAAATACCTTGCAAAACAAGCCATCATAGCATGTGACATAAGTGCCACTCGGCAAATAAAATCAATCGTGCGGCGGGAGAAGATGTTCGGTGCCGCACATACGTCCCTACAGGCCTGTGCCATAGTGGAATCGAACCGGTTCGCTGGAGGACAGGGCGCCTACAAGAAAGGACATCACATGAATATCGATACCATTGTAAATGAACAATTCCACGGCAAGACCTTCCGTGAGCTGGCCGAGGCGCCGCTATCGGCGCTGCGCGGTATCGGCGAGCAGCAGGCCGCCGTACTGGCCGATACGCTGGGCGTGAAGACGATCGGCGACCTGGCCAACCTCGAGGTGATCCGCTATGCGATCGCGATCAAGGCGCTGTCGGGCTGCGAAGGCCTGTCGAGCAAGGAGAAGGCCGAGGAAACGCTGCTGGACGACGCGGTCGAAATGACCTTCCCGGCCAGCGATCCGATCTCGGTCGATGCGGGCATCACCCGCATCGAGGTACCGCCGGACATGGTCGATGCGGGGCACGATCACCAGCATGCGCAGTCGATCGAAGAGAAGAGCAAGATTCGCGAGTGCCCGGCGGAAGAGAAGCGCTGATCGTTTTAGGTAGTACCATTCGACAGGCCACACAGCGCCAGCTGCGTGGCCTGTTTTGTTATTCAGGTAGGGTGGGCGGCTTTGCCGTCCACGCGTCCAGCCAGCACGTGCGGCGCCACGGTGCGACCGTGATTTGCACGCGTGGACGGCAGAGCCGTCCACCCCACGAGCAAGCCCGGCATCCCATCGAGGTGGAAGCCGGGCTTGGATTGGAAACGCTGAGTGGTGCGCGATTAGCGATGCTGCCCCGCCATTTCGACCGGCGGCGTTGGCGCGCTCGCCTGGCTCGGCGCGGCCGAGGTCTTGGCCGCGGCCTGGCGGTTGGCGGCCGGCGAGCAGAAGCGGTTCTTGCCGGCGCGCTTGGCTTCGTACAGCGCGTAGTCGGCGATATTGATCAGCGCGTCGACCGATTCGGCATCGTCCGGATAGATGCTGATCCCGATCGAGGTCGACAGGCGCAGGGTGAGGTCGTTGATGAAGAACGGCTCGGACAAGGCCTCGACCAGCTTCGAGGCCGGTCCCTGGGCATCAGCCAGGCTGTGGATGTCGCCCAGCACCACCATGAATTCGTCGCCGCCGAGGCGCGCCACGGTGTCTTCCTTGCGCGAATTCGACAGCAGGCGCTGCGACACCATCTTGAGGATCTCGTCGCCATAGGCATGGCCGTAGGTGTCGTTGATTGCCTTGAAGCCATCCAGGTCGAGGTACATGACGGCCGCCTTGGCATGGCCGCGGTTGGCGTGCTGCAGTGCGGTCTCGATGCGGTCTTCCAGCAGGCGCCGGTTGGGCAGGCCGGTAAGGGCGTCGTGCAGGGCCAGCTCCTGCTGGGCTTTCGAATACTGGGCCAGTTCCTTGTACAGCAGGCGCACCTCGAGCATATTGTGGATGCGCTTGTGCACTTCGAGCAGGTCGAAGGGCTTGCTGATGAAGTCGCGGGCGCCCGCTTCGAGCGCGGCGATCTTGAAGCTCGGCTGGGCGGTCAGGGCCAGCACCGGCAGGTAGCCGCCTTGCTCGATCTCCTTGAGCCCTTTCATCACCTGGAAGCCGTTCAGTCCCGGCATCTGCAGGTCGAGCAGGATCAGGTCGTAATTGTGCTCGCGGTGCAGCGGGCAGACCTGTTCCGGCAACATGGTCGAGCTGACGCAGGCGTAGCCTTCTTCGCGCAATATCTCTTCCATCAGCTCGATATTGTCGGGCGAATCGTCCACTACCAGGATCTTCGCGTTCAAAATGTCTTGTCTGCTCGGCATGCTATTCTCTTCTATTCGTATGGAGCGGATTCCCTTCTGGGTGGAATCGGGCTTGAACCCATCACTACTTAGTCTAGCAAACAGCTCAAAATTTCTTGTAGGACAGCGCCGCGTGCGCGGGTAGGAACATCAAGGACCGGCTCGGCGCCCAGCCGCGCGCGCGCCGCCGCTCACCAGCGGCGCCTGCGGCGGTGAGCTCACCATGCCGATCGCCTCCATCAGTTCGGTCTGTTCGACCGGTTTCGACACATGGGCCGAGAACCCTGCCTCGAGCGCCTTGAGGCGGTCTTCGGAACGGGCGAAGGCCGTCAGCGCAATGGCCGGGACCAGGCCGCCGGCATCGCGCGGCAGCGCACGTACCCAGGATAGCAGTTCCAGCCCGTCGATGTCGGGCATGCCGAGGTCGCTGATCAACAGGTCGGGCGGATTGGCGCGCAGCAGGTCGAAGGCTTCGCGGGCGCTGGCGGCCAGGCGCACGCTGGCCTGGCAATCGGCCAGGATGCGGGCGATCAGCTCGCGCGCATCGCGGTCGTCGTCGACCACCAGCACCGAGGTGCCGCGCATGTCGCGCACCGCGGCCTCGCCGGCTTGCGCGGCGTCGCCGCCATTGACGGGCATGGCCTGCGCCGCCAGCGGCAGCGCTGCCGGCCCCAGGGCCGGATCGGCCGGCCGCGGCGGCGGCGCGCCGGGCTTGGCCAGCGGCAGTTCGATGGTGAAGCTGGCGCCCTGGCCGACGCCGGCGCTCTCGGCGTGCACCGTGCCGCCATGCTGCTCGACCAGGTGCTTGACGATCGACAGGCCCAGCCCCAGGCCGCCGTGGCTGCGCGTCATCGAGGCGTCGGCCTGGCGGAAGCGCTCGAACACGTGGGTAATGAATTCGGGGCCGATGCCGGCGCCGTTGTCGCGGATCGTGATCGCGAGCTGTTCCTCGCGCCGCTCGATGCCGATGTTGACCAGGCCATCGCGCGGGGTGAACTTGATCGCGTTCGACAGCAGGTTCCAGATCACCTGCTGCAGCCGGCCTGGATCGCCCGCCACCGGCGGCGCCCCTGGCTCGTAGTGGCGCTCGATGCGGATGCCCTTGGCGTCGGCCGCCGGACGCACGGTCTCGATCGCGGCGTCGATGAAGCCGGCCGGGGCCACCGTCTGCATGTCGAGCAGCACCTTGCCCGAGGTGATGCGGCTCATGTCGAGCAGGTCTTCGATCAGCTGGGCCTGGGCCCGTGCATTGCGCTCGATGGTGGACAGGCCACGCTGCAGGTCGGCGCCGTCGCGGCTGCCGCGGCGCAGCACCTGCGACCAGCCAAGGATGGCCGACAGGGGTGTGCGCAGTTCATGCGACAGGGTGGCCAGGAATTCGTCCTTCATCTGGCTGGTGCGCTCGGCCTCGGCGCGCGCCTCGCGCTCGTTCTCGAGCAGCACCTTGCGCTCTTCGGCGGCGCGGCTCGCCGCCTCCACCAGGCGGATATTGTCGACCGCAATCGCGGCCTGGGCCGCGATGCCGCTGACGATGCGCTCGCTGCGCGCAGTGAACACGCCGGGTTCGGGGTGGCCGAAGAACATCGTCCCCAGCAGCTCGCCGGAGCGCGCCGCCACCGGCACCGCCAGGTAGCTGCGCACCGGCGGATGGCCGGCCGGCAGGCCGAACTGCGGCGCCTTGCCGGCGTGTTGCGGATCGCTGCCGATATCGCCCAGGCGCACCAGGCCGTCGGCGCGCAACCCTGGGCCGAACAGGGCGCTGGCGCCCGGCGCCGCGAAATCCTGGAACTCGGCGGACGTGGCGCCGGACAGCGTGTACAGCGAGAACAGCGTTCCCGCGCCCTGGTCTCGGTAGTGGAAGAAGGCGCCGAAGCGGGCCCCGCACACGCCGGCGGCGGCGTCGGTGGCGGCCTGCATCAGCGAGCGCAGGTCGCGCGTCGAGGCCAGGATGGTGCCGGTGCTGTTGAGCAGTTCGAGCACGTGCGATTCCTCGCGCAGCGCCTGCTCGGCGCGCTTGACCTGGTCGACGTCGGTATTGGTGCCGAACCAGCGCACCACGTGGCCGTCGCGGTCGTGCACCGCCTCGACCCGGGTCAGGAACCAGCGGAAGTTGCCGTCGGCGCCGCGGATCGGGAATTCCATCTCGAACGGCGAGCCGGTGCGCACCGACTCGTCCCAGTGCTCGAGCACGGCCGGCAGCACCGCCGGGTCGTACACGTCCTTCCACCCCCAGCCGGTCGATTCGGCCGGGGTGATGCCGGTGTATTCGTACCAACGCTGGTTGAACCAGACGATGGCGCCGCTCGGGTCGGCCATCCAGGCCAGCTGCGGGATGGTATTGGCCAGCGCCCGCAGTTCCTCCTCGCTCTGGCGCAGGTGGTCGTCGGCTTCGCGCCGGGCGCTGATGTCCTGGGCCATGCCGGTCATGCCCAGCACGCCGCCGCCCTGTGCCGGGCTGGCGTAGTCTGGCCGGCCGACCAGGGCCACGCAGCGCGCCGCGCCCAGGCCCATGGCGGTGTCGCCGAGGGACAGCAGGCGGCACTCGAGGTCGAGGTCCTTGCCCTGCGAAAAAGCCTCGAGCACGGCGCGCCGCACCCGCGGGCGGTCGCCCTGCGCCAGGCGCGCGCGCAGCAGCGGCCACTCGAGGGCGACGCCGGCCGGCAGGCCGAGGATCTCGGCGGCGCGCGTACCGAACGTGACGCGGTCGCTGGCAGCATCCCAGCGCCAGTCGCCCAGGCGGCCGGCCGCGATCGCGAGCTGCAGCCGGTTGTTGTTGTCGATCAGGGCCTGTTGGTCGAGCTTGCGCGCCGTGATGTCCTGGAAGTACAGCGTCAGCCCCTCGGGAGAAGGGTAGACCCGCATGTCGAGCCAGCACTGCAGGCGGCGGTAGAAGAATTCCTTGGTGACGGTGATGCGCTGTTCCATCGCGCGCAGGCAGTCGGCGGCGACCGAGGTGCCGTGCAGGTCTTCGAATTCGTCCCACAGGCGGCGCCCGACCAGGCTGTCGCGGCTCTTGTTGAGCGGCGCGATCATCTGCAGCGCGCGGCCGTTGATATAGGTGATGCGCCATTCGCGGTCGACCGCGCAAAAGCCGTCGGTGAGGCTTTCGAGCATGTTTTCCATGCGCTCGGTGGCGCGCTGCAGCGCCTGCCGGGTGGCGGCGAGGTCTTGCTCGGACACGTGGCAAGGGGTGCTGCTGGAATGGTCGGAGGGAGTGTTCATGCCGGGGTTGCGGAACGCCCGAAGCCGGGCAGGATGTGTTTCATTGTAGACCAGCCGGGCCGGTCCGCCACACACGCTTGATGCAGGCCCGGGAACGGGTTAATGTCAGCGCCCCCCGGCCGGCTGGCGCGCCACCTTGGACAGTGCGTCCTGCAGCTGGTCGATCTCGTAGGGCTTCTGCAGCGACTGGTAGGGGAAGGACAGGTGGCGCAGCAGGGTGTCGCCGTAGCCCGAGGCGAAGATCACGCGCAGCGCCGGATCGTCTGCGATGGCGCGGGTGGCCAGGTCGACCCCGGACATGCCGGGCAGGCTGACGTCGGAGAACAGCACGTCGTAGCGCTGGCGCGCGAGCAGGGCCAGGGCGTCGTCGGGATGGGCCACGCCGTCGGCCTCGTGGCCGAAGGCGCGCAGCATCTCGCACACCAGGTATTGCGAATCGACGTTGTCCTCGACCACCAGGATGCGCAGGCTGCCGTTGTCCGCGGGTTCTTCCGCCGGGGCCGCGGTGGCCGGGGCCAGCGCCAGCACGACGCCGCGCACGGCGCCGGCCTCGTCGCGCACCGGCGACAGGCGCAGGTCGAAGCGCGCTTCATGCGGGCCGTCCAGGCGGCGGAAGGTGAGGGCGGTGTCCTGCACTACGCCGGCTTCGCCGCGCCAGGCCGCCTCGAGCGCCTTGCCGGCCGCCGCCATCGGCGGCGGCAGCACCGGCGGCACCGAACCGCCGGGCACGCGGCCGTAGCCGGGACCGGCCAGCTGTGCATAGGCCTCATTGAACACCAGGATCGTCTCGGCGCCCCACACCAGCAGGGTGGGCAGCGGGGAGTTGAGCAGCAGGTCGCTGCTCAGCCGCAGTGGCAAGGGCCAGGGGGCGGTGTCGCCCAGTGCTGTTGCGGACCAGTCGTAGGACGCGGTGCTCCGGGCGGAGGGGTCGAGGTCGGGCATGGGAAGAAGTTGTAAAAACGAAAATATGGGCGGCATCCTACACCAATTGCGCAATGCTTGCTTTGGCAACCGTGCGAGGACGCACAGACATTGTTCCGTATCTAACAACCAACTTGGATGGCTGCCTTTCTGCTCAATACCGTACCGACGCCGATATGCTAAGCAAAAAAAAGCCCGCTTCGTGAGAAGCGGGCTGAATCTATTTCCTAGGAGGAGAATAGAGGAGACAGGTGAATGATGCTGCATTGCGTCAAATCAGTCCAATTTATATTTCCAATACCAGTCATAGCCTTAATAAATATCCCTCAGGATTGTCAAGTGCGAAGTGTGGCGTGTGCGCACTTGGTGCGTGACAGAAAATGTTCTAGGATGGCAACTATGTCATCTTCTTTGCTGCTTGCCCGCGCCAGTGTCGCGCTGCTGTCTTGCGCCTGCGCCGTGCAGGCGCACGCACGGCCGGCCGACGTCCCGCCGGGGCAGGACGTCCCGCTGGCCGATTATTCCCTTGAACAATTGTCGGATATTGTCGTCAGCTCGGTCTCGCGCCAGGACGAATCGCTGGGGCGCGCGCCGGCTTCGGTCTACGTGATCCAGGGCGCCGAGATCGCCCGTTCCGGCGCCACCACGCTGCCCGAGGCGCTGCGCCTGGCGCCCAACCTGCAGGTGGCGCGCATCGATGCCGGTTCCTATGCCATCAGCGCGCGCGGCTTCGTGTCGCCGCTGGCCAACAAGCTGCTGGTGATGGTCGACGGCCGCAGCGTCTATTCGCCGCTGTTTTCCGGCGTGTTCTGGGAAATGCAGGATGTGGCGCTGGAAGACGTCGAGCGGATCGAGGTGATCAGCGGCCCCGGCGGCACGGCCTGGGGCACGAATGCCGTCAACGGCGTCATCAACATCATCACCCGCAGCGCGGCCGATACCCACGGCGGCCTGGCAACGGCGCATGCCGGCGCCAACGAGCGGGGCGCGAGCGTGCGTTATGGCGGCCAGTTCGACGGCGGGACACACTGGCGCGCCTATGCCAGGGGCCAGGACGTCGAGGGCCTGGATGCGGCGTCTGGCGGGCCCGGCGCCGCCGGCGGCATGCGGCGCCAGCAGGCCGGCTTCCGGCTCGACCGCGAAGGCGAGCGCAGCGACCTGACGCTGAGCGGCGACGTGCACGACGGCCGCCAGCGGGCCGGCGCCGCGCAGGCCCGCATCGAGACGTCCGGCGCCAACCTGCTGGGGCGGATCGAGCACCGCCTGGACGCGCGCCAGAGCCTGCGCCTGCAAGCCTGGTTCGACCATTCGCGGCGCGAGCAGGCGGGTCTTGGCGCCCAGCGCCTCGATACGGTCGACCTCGAGGCCCAGCACCTGCTGCGCCTGGAGCGGCATGCGCTGAGCTGGGGCGGCGGCTATCGCTACACCCGCGACCGGGTCGACAACGGCCCCTTGCTGCGCTTCACGCCGGCGCGCCGCAGCCTGCGCTGGGCGCACCTGTTCGTCCAGGACGAAGTCAGCCTGGCCGACAAGCTGCGCGCCAGCGCCGGCGTGCGGGTCGAGCATAATGTGTATACAGGCAGCGAGGTGCTGCCGAGCCTGCGCCTGGCGTGGGACCTTGATGAGCGCTCGATGTGGTGGGCGGCGCTGTCGCGCACGGTGCGCGCGCCGGCGCGCATCGACCGCGATTTCTATATCGTCGACCCGGGCGATCCGGGCGCCTTCCTGATCGCGGGCGGCCCGGAGGTAGTGTCCGAGACGGCGCGCGTGGCCGAGCTGGGCTTCCGCGCCCAGCCGACGCCCGCGCTGTCGTGGTCGGCGACCGCCTTCTATACCGACTTCGAGCGCCTGCGCACGCTGGAACGGGCGTCGACCGCCTTCGGGCAGCCGGCCGCCTACGCCTTCCAGAGCCTGGGCAAGGGCGCGCTGCGCGGGGTCGAATTGTGGGCCAACTGGCAGGCTGCGCGCGGCTGGCGCCTGCATGCGGGCGCCGTGCTGCAGGACGTGGACGTCGGCCGCGAGCCCGCCAGCCGCGACATCACCGGCTTGAGCGGCCTGGCCGGAAACGACCCGCGCCTGACCTGGTCGCTGCGCAGCGCGCACGAGCTGGGGCCGCGCCTGCGGGCCGATGTCGCGCTCCGTTACGTCGCGCACATGCCACAGGCGGCCCTGCCAAGCTATCATGAGCTCGACGCGCGATTGGCGTGGCAGGTGCGCCCCGATCTCGAGATCGCCCTTGTCGGGCGCAACCTGCTGCACCCACGCCATGCCGAGTTCGGCGCGGCGGGCAGCCGCCAACTGATCGAGCGAACGGTGTTCGCCAGCGCGGCGCTGCGTTTTTGACTGGCCAATGGATTCCATGACTATCACTCAACCTGACCGTCCGCAGCGCCGCCTGGCATGCCGGGCCCTGGCGCTGCCCCTGCTGCTGGCCGGCGCGGGCGCGCCCTTGCTGCCGGTGGCCGCCCAGGCCGCGGCGCCGGCGCTCGAGCGGCGCGTGAAGGCGGCGTTCCTGTATAAATTCCTCGGCTATGCCGATTTTCCGCCGCAGGCCTTCGCCGACGCGGCGACGCCGCTCAGCATCGGCGTGGTCGGCGCCGACGACATGGCGGCCGAGCTGACGCGCATCGCGACCGGGCGCATGGTGGCCGGGCGCACGATCGCGGTGCGCGCGCTGCGCGAGCAGGATCTGGCCCAGAGCCCGGTGCACCTGCTGTTCGTCGCCGGCCAGGACGGGCCCGGCGCCGCGCGCCTGCTGCGCGCCTCGCCGGCCTGGCTCACCGTGACCGAATGCGAAGGCTGCCTGCAGCACGGCAGCGTGATCAATTTTACGATCGTCGATGAGCGCGTCCGTTTCGACGTCTCGCTCGATGCGGCGGAAAAGAAGAATGTGAAGCTCAGTTCGCGCCTGCTGACGGTCGCGAACCGCGTGCAGAAAGGAGCCTCATGATGCCGATGCACGATACCGGTTCGGTCCGGAGCAAACTGATCTTGATGGCGGTGGCGACCACCGTGGTGGCGCTGCTTACCGCGGGCGTGGCGATGCTGCTGCTCGACCTGCGCACCTTCCAGCGCTACTGGATCGACGACCTCACCACCCAGGCCGACATCGTGGCCAGCGTGACCGCGCCCGCGGTCTCGTTCAACGATACGGCCGACGTCGCCCAGAGCCTGACCCTGCTGCGGGTGCGGCCGCAGATCGTCGCCGCCGCCGTGTACACGGCCAACGGCACCCGTTTCGCCACCTATGTGCGGCCGGACGTTCGGGCCCAGTTGCCGGAGCGTCCCGAGCCGGCCGGCTACCGCATCGAACGCGGCGAAGTGGTGCTGTACCGCGACATCGTCGAGAACGGTGAGCGGGTCGGCACCGTCTACCTGCGCTCGCGCTACGGGGTGCTGGACCGTGCCCTGAGCTATGGCGCGATCCTGGGCGGCGTGCTGCTGGGCGCCCTGGTGATCGCGGCGCTGGTGGCCTCGCGCCTGCAGGCATCGATCACGCGCCCGCTGGAGGCTGTCACCGACGTCGCGCGCCAGGTCATGCTGCGGCGCGACTTTTCATTGCGGGTGCCGGGCAAGGAGAAGGGCGAGATCGGGGTGCTGGTCGAGGCCTTCAACGACATGCTGGCCGAGATCGGCCGCCGCTCGGACGCGCTGCAGGCGGCCAACCGCAAGCTCGAGACCGAGATGGACGTGCGCCAGCGCGCCGAAGGGGCGCTGATCGTGGCCGACCGCCGCAAGGACGAGTTCCTTGCCACCCTGGCGCACGAGCTGCGCAACCCGCTGGCGCCGATCCGCACCGGCCTCGACATCCTGCGCATCCGCAGCGGCGACGCCCAGGCCACCCAGCGCGCCACCGACATCATGGAACGGCAATTGCGCCAGATGGTGCGCCTGGTGGACGACCTGCTGGACGTCTCGCGCATCAATACCGGCAAGTTCACGATCAAGATGGGACGGGTCGAGCTGAAGGCGGTGGTCAACGACGCGCTGGAAGTGGTGCGTTCGTACATCGAGCTGCACGGGCACGAGCTGGTGCTGGAGCTGCCCGACCGCCCCGTGTTCCTGCATGGCGACGCCACGCGCCTGGCCCAGATCCTGTCGAACCTGCTCAATAACGCCGCCAAGTACACCAACCGCGGCGGCAAGGTGATGCTCAAGGGGGCGGTGGAAGACAAGACCCTGGTGCTCGAGATCGCCGACACCGGGATCGGCCTGGCCCCGGACATGCTCGACTCGGTGTTCGAGATGTTCGTGCAGGTCGATTCGACTCTGGAGCGCAGCAATGCCGGCCTGGGCGTGGGCCTGTCGCTGGCGCGCAAGCTGGTCGAGCTGCACGGCGGCACCATCACCGCCCACAGCGAAGGCCTGGGCCTGGGCAGCCGCTTCCTGGTGCGCCTGCCGATCGTGGTCGAGCCCGAGCCGCCGACCAAGCCGACCCCGGCCGCCTTCATCAGCACCGAGAGCTACCGCATCCTGCTGGCCGACGACAACGTCGATTTCGTCAACAGCATCGGCGCCTTGCTCACCGCGATGGGGCATAGCGTGGTGATCACCCATAACGGCCCGGATGCGCTGGCCGCGGCGGCGCGCTTCTGCCCCGATTATGCCTTCCTCGACATCGGCCTGCCGCATATGTCGGGCTACGACCTGGCGCGCGGCATTCGCAAGCTGCCGACCGGCGCCATGACGGTGCTGATCGCGGTGACCGGCTGGGGCCAGGAGAAGGACCGGCAACTGGCCTTCGAGGCCGGGTTCGACCACCACATGGTCAAGCCGGTGCGCTTCGAGCAGATCGAGGAGATCCTGGGTACGGGCAGCGTGGTCAAGAAGCTGCGGACGTAAATGACCGTGGCGTGGGCGGGGAT